>DAIDOU010000206.1 GCA_027458945.1 Acidobacteriota bacterium | reverse complement strand
GCGTTCGTTCCTCACGACGCTCGGCATCATCATCGGCGTCGCCGCCGTGATCGCGATGGTCGCCATCGGCGAGGGGGCGAAGGCGATGGTGGAGCAGGCGTTCGCGGCGATGGGCTCGAACCTGCTCATCATCCTGCCCGGTTCCACCACCGCCGGCGGCCAGCACGGGGGTTTCGGCAGCATGCCGACGCTGACGTGGGACGACCTCAAGGCGATCCAGACCGAGGTGCCGAGCGTCAAGTACGCCGCGCCCCAGCTCCGGTCGATCGCCCAGATTGTCTCCGAGGACCAGAACTGGAGCACGACCGTTTACGGCACCACGCCCGCGTACTTCGCCATCCGCGACTGGCCGGTGGCCGAGGGCGCCCCGATGACCGACTCGGACGCCGAGGGCGGGAGCAAGATCGTCCTCCTCGGCCAGACCGTCGTGGACAAGCTGTTCGGCGCCGGGTTCAACCCGGTCGGCCAGATGGTGCGGATCAACAACACCCCGTTTCTGGTCCAGGGCGTGCTCGCGGCCAAGGGCCAGTCGCCGATGGGGATGGACTACGACGACGGGGCGTTCATCCCGCTGAAGACGTTCCAGACCAAGATCCAGGGCGGCCTGCACCAGTTCATCTCCGGCGTGATCTTCATCAGCGCCACCTCCGCCGCCACGACGGGGCGCGCCGAACAGCAGGTCCGCGCCCTGCTACGCGACCGCCACCACCTGGCGCCGGGGGCCGACGACGACTTCTCGATCCGCAACCTCACCGAGTTCGCCAGATCCCGCGAGCAGAGCACGCAGACGCTGACGACGCTGCTCGCCAGCATCGCGGCGGTGTCGCTCCTGGTCGGCGGCATCGGGATCATGAACATCATGCTGGTGTCGGTCACCGAGCGCACGCGCGAGATCGGCGTGCGGATGGCGGTCGGCGCCAAGCCGCGCAACATCCTGGCCCAGTTCCTCGTCGAGGCGCTCACCCTGTCGCTCGCCGGCGGGCTGATCGGCGTGGTCCTCGGCTTGGGCCTCGCGCAGTGGCTGGCCGGGAGGTTCCACTGGCCGTTGCTGATCCGGCCCGACATCGTGGTCGTCTCCGTCGTGTTCAGCGCCGTGGTGGGCGTCGTGTTCGGGCTCTACCCGGCGCAGAAAGCGTCCCGCCTCGATCCGATCGAGGCGTTGAGGTTCGAGTGATGATCGCCAACCTTGCCCTGCTCGTGCTCGCGGCGGCGGCCCCGGCCGCACCGCCGCGCATCGTGACCCTCGAGGAGGCGCTCGCCACCGCGCGCGCCGATCAACCGCAGGTGCGCCAGGCCGCGGCCGCGACCCGCGCCGCACTGGCTCGCGTCGACGAGTCGCGCGCGCCGCTGCTGCCGCAACTCAGCGGCAGCGCCGACTACCAGCGCGCCACCTCGAACTACGCCAGCCGGCCCGGTGCGCTGCCGAGCCAGTTCTCGGGCGGGGGCTCGGGCGAGAGCTGGGCCACCTCGAACTACTTCACCTTCGGGCTCAACGCCGACGTGCTGCTCTACGACTTCGGGCAGACGCGCTCGCGCTGGCGCGCCTCGCAGGCGAGCGCCGACTCGCAGCGGGCGAGCGAGCGCACGACGATGCAACAGGTGCTCTTCTCGGTGCGCACGGCGTACTTCCAGGCGCGTGCCGCCAAGGGGCTGGTCACGGTCGCCCGCGACACCCTGGCGAACCAGGAGAAGCACATGACGCAGACGCAGGGGTTCGTCGAGGTCGGGACGCAGCCGGAGATCGCGCTGGCGCAGGCCAAGACCGACGTCGCCAACGCCGACGTCGCGCTGATCAACGCGCAGAACGCCTACGAGACCGCGAAGGCGCAGCTCAACCAAGCGATGGGCGTCGAGGGTCCGACCGACTACGACGTGGCCGACGAGACGCTGCCGCCGGTGCCCGGCGAGGACGGCTCGACCGACACGTTGCTCGCCGAGGCGCTCAAGACGCGCCCGGAGCTGGCGGCAGCGGCCGACCAGGTGCGCGCGCAGGAGCTCACGGTGCAGGCGCTGCGCGGCGCCTACGGCCCGACGCTGGGCGCGTCCACCGGCTTCTCCGACAACGGCGTGCACGTGTCCAGCCTGACCTGGAACTGGAACGTGGCGGTCGGGCTGACGGTGCCGATCTACCGGGGAGGCCAGACCAAGGCGCAGGTCATCGAGGCGGAGGCGAACCTCGCCGCGCTGCGCGCCCAGGAGGACTCGATCCGGCAGCAGGTGCGCTTCGAGATCGAGCAGGCGCGCCTGGCCGTGCGGGCCGCCAAGGCGGCGCTGGCGGCGAGCGGCGAGGCGCTCGTGAACGCGAAGGAACAGCTTCGTCTCGCCGAGGGCCGCTACGAGACCGGCGTCGGCAACATCATCGAGCTCGGCGACTCGCAGGTGGCGCTCACCGCTGCCGCGCAGCAGAAGGTGCAGACCGAATACAACGTGGCGCAGGCGCGTGCCGGCCTGCTGCAGGCGCTCGGCCGGGAGTGAGCGCGGGCGCGGCGGCACGGCCGCCGGCGATCTTGCTATCCTGCTTCCCGTGAACGGGCACGCGATGACGTCGCCGCCGCGGGGTTGCGGCCGCTCGCCGATGAGCCACCGACGATCGGCGGCGCTCGCCCTGGCTCTGACGCTCGTCCCGATCGTCGCGTCCGCGGCGGGCCGGTACGGCCTCGTGCGGCGCGACGCGATCGACCCCGGGCTCGGCCCCCCGCCCGCGGAGGTCGTGCGCTCCTCGCCCGCGGCCTCGTGGCGTTCGTTCATGAAGCTGGCCGGCGCCGGGAAGTTCGCGCTGGCCGCGCAGCTGCTCGACCTCGGCGAGGTCGCGCCGGCGCAGCAGCCGAAGGCCGGGGCCGAGGCCGCCGAGGAGCTGTACCAGCTGCTGCGCGCCCTCAAGGTGCGGGAGGACGCGGTCACCACCGAGGACGAGGCCGGCCCGGAGATCGCGGGCCAGCCGACCAACGTGGTCGTCGCCGCGCGCTTCGACCGCAACGGCGTCGCCGGCGAGATCTCGCTGCGGCACGTCGTCGGAGGGTCGCCGTACGAGCTGGCGTGGCTGTTCTCGCGCGAGACCGTGGCGAGCGTGCCGTTCTGGTTCCGCGTGCTCATCCAGGGCCAGGCGCCCCAGGGTGCGGAACCGCTCGACGTCGGGCTCGGGCCGATCCCCGATGACGTGCGCCGCGGGACCCCGCGCGAGGCGGTCGCGGGCTTCCTCGCGGCGTGCCAGGCGGGGCGCTTCGGGGTCGCCGCGTTCTACCTCGACCTCGCGGAGATCCCGGCGGCGCGCCAGCGGGCGGAGGGGGCGCGGCTGGCGCGGCGGCTGATGCTGACGCTGCAGCGCACGGGGTGGGTGGAGCCGGCGAAGCTCTCGGACGAGGCGCTCGGCGCCCCCGAGCCGGGTGTGCCGGAGAACGAGCAGCGCTTCGGCGTCATCCGGGTGCAGCACCACCCGGTCGAGCTGCTGCTCGCGCACCGCTACGACGCCGAGCTCGGCCACGTCTGGACGATCGCCCCGGAGACGGTGGCGCAGATCGACCGGCTCTACGAGGCGCACGGCTATGGTTGGCTCGGCGACCACGCCCCGGTCGCGCTGTTCGCGGTGCGGATCGCCGGGCTGCAGCTGTGGCAGTGGCTCGGGATCGTGGCCGGGCTGCTGCTGTCGTGGGTCGCCAGCCGCTACCTCGGGCGCTGGACCGTGCGCCTGGCGCACCGCGTCGCTCGCCGCACCGCCCTGCAATGGGACGACGCCGTCGCCTGGGCGCTCGACGGTCCGGTGGGCTTCCTGCTCTGGTCGGGGTTGCTCATCCTGGTGGGGCGCTGGCTCGGGCTCACGCCGGCGGCGTGGGTGGTGGCGCGCTACCTGTGCAAGCTGCTCGCCCTCGTGGGCGTCGGCTGGTTCCTCGTGCGGCTGGTCGACGACGGCGCCACCCGGGTGCGGGAGTCCGCGCGGGAGCGCAACCTGATCGGCTTCCTGCCGGTCGCGGTGCGCATCGGCAAGGCGCTCGTGGTGGTGCTGATCGGTCTCGCCGCGCTGGACGTGATCGGGATCAACGTCGTCGCCGGGCTCGGCGCGCTCGGCCTCGGCGGCGTCGCGCTCGCCTTTGCGGCGCAGAAGACGCTGGAGAACCTGTTCGGCACCGCCGCGATCGCCGGCGACCGGCCGTTCGAGATCGGCGACTTCGTGGCGATCGGCCAGGACACCGGGACGGTCGAGGAGATCGGCTTCCGCTCGACGCGCCTGCGCACGGTCGGGCGGACGCGGGTGACGGTCCCCAACGGCGTGATCGCGGCCGGCCGCATCGAGAACTACTCGGCGCGCGACAAGATCATGTTCAACCCGGTCCTGGCGCTCGTCTACTCGACCACCGAGGCGCAGCTCCAGGCGGTGATCGACGGGGTCAAGCGCCTGCTCGCCGGCCACCCGAAGGTGGACCAGAAGGAGTTCCGGGTCCGCTTCGCGGCGTTCGGCGAGAACTCGTTGCGCGTCGAGGTGTGGTCGTGGATCGCGACCAGGGACTACCTCGAGTACACCGCGGTGGTCGAGGAGCTCAACTTCGCGATCGCCAGGATCGTGCGCGAGGCCGGCAGCGACTTCGCCTTTCCGAGCCGCACGGTGTACATGGCGGGCGAGGGGAACTGAGGCCCGCCGCCGTCCGCCGCCTCACCCTGCGATGCGGTGCACCCGCATCAGGTTGGTGAGCGGCCGCGCCACGACCGGGGCGCCGTGCGTGATCACGAGCAGCGACCCCGGCGCCGCCAGCCGCTCGCGCACCGCCTCGCGTTCGGCCAGCGCCACGACCTCCTCGTGATCGGCGGGCACGGCCACGACGCGGGCGCGCACCCCCCAGACGAGGGCGAGCGCGCGCGCCACCTCGAGCCTCGGCGTGATCGCCAGGATCGGCGCGGCCGGGCGGTGACGCGCGAGCAGGCGCGCGGTGGTCCCGCTCTGCGTAAAGCACACCGCCGCCGCGGCGCCGAGTTGGTCGGCAGCGGAGGCGGCCGCGGCGGCCACCGCGTCGGCCACCGGCTCGTCGGCGTCCGGCGCCGGGGGAGGCGCGGTCCAGCCGGCGCGGAACTCGGGGTGGCGCTCGGCCTCGCGCACGATGCGGGCGCACGCCTCGACCGCGATCGCGGGGTGATCGCCGATCGCGGTCTCGGCGCTGAGCATCACCGCGTCCGACCCGTCGAACACCGCGTTGGCCACGTCGCTGGCTTCGGCGCGGGTCGGCCGCGGCTCGTGGATCATGCTCTCGAGCATCTCGGTGGCGGTGATCGCCGGGAGGCCGGCGGCGCGCGCCTGCCGCAGGATGCGCTTCTGCAGCACCGGCACCATCTCGGGTGAGGTCTCCGCGCCGAGGTCGCCGCGCGCGACCATGACCCCGTCGGCGGCGGCGATGATCGCGGCGAGCGCGTCGTCCGCCACGGCCTGGGCCTTCTCGAGCTTCGCGATCACCGGAACGGTGCGCCCGTGAGCCGTCATCGCGCGGCGCAGCTCCGCCACGTCCTCGGCGCGGCGGACGAACGAGAGCGAGAACGCGTCGATCCCCGCGTCCAGGGCGGCGGTGATGCAGCGCCGGTCGTGTTCGGTGAGGGAGGGGAGCGAGGTCTCGACGTCGGGGAGGTTGACCCCCATCCCCGGCCCGACGGCGCCGCCGCGCACGACCGCGGCGCGTACGGCGGCGCCCGCGACCGCCTCGACGCGCAGGACGACCTTGCCGTCGTGTACGAGCACGCGCGAGCCCACGGGGCACTCGCGCGCCGGGTCGATCCCCTCGACCTCGATCGCGGCGCCGCTGCCGGCGGCCCCGATCGTGACGCCCGCGCCGTCACGCAGCGGCGCGTCGCCGGGCCCGCGCGTGACACGCAGCTTCGGGCCGGCGAGGTCGCAGAACACCGCCAGCGTGCGCCCTGCCGCGCCCTCCGCGCCGTGCGCCAGTGCCACCAGCGGCGCGATCCCCGCAGGCGTCAGGTGCGCGGCGTTGAGGCGGAAGACGTCGGCGCCGGCCTGCGCGAGCGCCGCCACCGCGCCGGGGTCGGCCGAGGCCGGCCCGAGCGTGGCCACGATCTTGGTCCTGCGTGCGTCGCCGCCGGCACCGCTCATCGCGATCGCCCCCGATCCGCCGGGATCGACCCGGCCGCCCGAGGAGACGGTAGCACGCGACGCCGTGCGGATCACACCTGCAGGCGGTCGCCCTCGCGGGCGACGAGCGCGTACAGGGCCGGCATGAGGAAGACGCTGATGAGCAGGCGTGAGAACAGGCCGGAGACAATCACCAGCGCGAACGGGCGCTGCGAGTCGGTGCCGACCCCGGTCGCCACGGCGGCCGGCAGGAGGCCGAGCGCGGCGACCAGCGCGGTCATCATGATCGGGCGCAGGCGCAGCAGCGCCGCCTCGCGGGCGGCGCCGGCAATCCCCATCCCGCCGAGGCGCAGCTCGTTCGCGTACGAGATGTAGACGACCGCGGTCTGCACCGAGACCCCGAACAGCGCGATGAACCCGATCCCGCTCGACACCGAGAAAGGCGTTCCGGTCAGCCAGAGCGCCGCGAGCCCGCCGATCGGCGCCGAGAGCAGCACGCCGAGCACCGTGATGAGCGGGAACTTGAAGTTGCCGTACAGGGCGAACAGCAGCAGGAAGATCACGAACAGCGTCAGCGGCAGGACGATCCGCAGCTGCCGCCGCGCGGCCGTGTACTCGCGGTACTCGCCGCCCCACGAGACGCGGTACCCCTCCGGGAGCGACACGCGCGCCGCGACCTGGCGCTGCGCGTCCTCGACGGCGCCGGCGAGGTCGCGGCCCTCCACCGAATACTGCACGCCGATGTAGCGCGAGTTGGCCTCGCGGTAGATGAACGAGGCGCCGTTGACGACCTTGATGTCGGCCAGCTCCCTGAGCGGGATCTGTTGCCCGCCCGGGGTGGCGACGAGGATGTTGCCGATCTCCTCCGGCGTGCGGCGGAACTGCGGTGCCAGGCGCACGACGAGGTCGAACAGCCGCTCGCCCTGCACGACCTGGGTCGCGGCGGTGCCGCCGACCGCCGCCTCGATCAGTCCGTTGATGTCGGCGACGTTGAGGCCGTAGCGAGCGAGGCGGGCGCGGTTGGCGGTGACGGTGAGAGAGGGCTGGCCCAGCTCCTGCACGACGGTGATGTGCGCCATTCCGGGCACGCCCGCGAGGACGCGCTTGATCTGTTTGCCCTTCGCCTCGAGCACCGCCAGGTCGGGGCCGAAGACCTTGACCGCCAGCGCGCTCTTGAGGCCGGTCTCCGCCTCGTCGACCGCGTCCTCGGCGGGCTGGGTGTGGTTGAACACGATCCCCGGGAAGACGCGCAGCCTGGCCATGATGGCGTCGGTCAGCTCGTCCTTGGTCTTGTACGGCCCGCGCCACTCGCTGTACGGCTTGAGACCGACGTAGAACTCGACGTTGAAGAAGCCGGTGGGGTCGGTGCCGTCGTCGGGGCGGCCGTGCTCGGAGGCGACGACCGTGACCTCGGGGAACGAGCGCAGGATCGCCCGCACCTGCGGGGCGATCTTGCGCGACTCCTCGAACGAGATGGTGTACGGCATCGTGCCGCGGATCCACAGCGCGCCCTCGTCGAGGTGCGGCATGAACTCGGCCCCGATGCCGGGGATGAAGAGGAGCGAGCCCGCCAGCAGCGCGAGCGACACGACGGCGGTGCCGCGCGGATAGGCGAGGCAGAGGTCGAGGCCGCGGGCGTACGCCCGCTTCACCGCCTCGAACGCCGGGTTGCGCCGCTCGCGCACCCCCTTGCGCAGCGCCCACGAGCACAGCACCGGCAGCAGCGAGAGGGTGAGGATGAGCGAGCCGACGAGGGCGAAGATCGTGGTGTCGGCCATCGGCTTGAACAGCTCGCCCGAGGGCCCGGAGAGGACGTAGATCGGCAGGAAGCCGGCGACGATCACCGCGACCGCGAAGAAGATCGGCCGGTCCACCTCGGCCGCCGCCGCCGCGATCACCTCGCGCACTTTGTACTCTTGGCCGGCGCGGGCGGCGAGCTGGCGGAACACGTTCTCCACCATCACCACGGCACCGTCCACCAGGATGCCGAAGTCGATCGCGCCGATCGAGAGCAGGTTCGCCGGGATGTGCCTGAGGTCGAGGCAGACGAACGCGAACAGGAGCGAGAGCGGGATCGTCACCGCGACGACCAGCCCGGAGCGCACGTTGTAGAGGAAGAAGATCAGGACGACCACGACCAGGACCATGCCGCGCAGCAGGTTGTCCTCGACGGTGCGGGTCGTCAGCGCAATCAGGTCGCTGCGGTCGTAGTAGGGATGGATCTTCACGTCGCGGGGCAGGATCGAGCGGTTGAGCTCGGCGGTCTTCGCCTCGACGCGCTTGAGCACGACCTGGGCCTGCTCGCCGGTCTGCATGAGGATGACGCCCTCGACCGCGTCGTCGCGGCCGTCGAAGCCGAACTGCCCGAGCCGCGGCGCGTGGCCGATGACGACGCGGCCGACGTCGTGCACCAGCACGGGCGTGCCGTCGTGGACGGCGAGGACGACGTCGCCGATCTCCTCGGGGGTGTGCAGGCGGCCGAGGCCGCGGACGTAGTAGAACTGTCCGCCCTGCGAGTAGAAGCCGCCGCCGGCGTTGCCGTTGTTGGCCGCGAGCGCCGCCGCCACCGCCGGCACCGAGAGGCCGGCGCCCGCGAGCCGGGTGGGGTCGAGGACGACCTGGTACTGCATCGTCTCGCCGCCGAAGCCGGAGTCGTCCGCGACCCCCGGCACGCTCTTGTACTGGCGCTCGACGATCCAGTCCTCGATCGTCTTCAGCTCCATCGGCGTGCGGTCTGGGCTGTCGAGCACGTAGCGGTAGATCAACCCCGAGGGCGACGACAGCGGCGCCAGCTGCGGCGTCACGCCGTCGGGCAGCGAGGCGCCCGCGGCGCGCTCGAAGGCGAACTGGCGGGCGAGGTAGTTGTCGGAGCCGAACGCGAACGTCATGCGCACGTCCGAGAGCCCGTACAGCGAGATCGAGCGCAGCGTCGTCATGTGCGGGATGCCGTTCATCTCGACCTCGAGCGGCACCGTGATCAGGCGCTCGACCTCCTCCGCGGCGTGGCCCGGCCACTGGGTGATGAACTCCACCATCGGGGGCGAGAGGTCGGGGTAGGCGTCGACCGGCAGGCGCGAGAACGACCAGATCCCGGCGCCGACCAGCAGCGCAGCGAGCAGGACGGTGAGGAAGCGCTGCTGCAGCGCGGCGGTGACGATGCGGTGGATCAGCGATCCGGTGCGCGAGTGATCGTCGGGCGGCACCACGGGGCGCTCGCTCACTGGCTCTGCGCGAACTGCATGAACAGCCCGCCCTCCACCACCACGCGCTCGCCGGGCGCCAGGCCGGCGGTGATCTCCTGCCGGTCACCGGCGCGTTCACCGAGCGTGACCCGGTGGCGACCGAAGCTGCCGTCGGCGTTCTCGACGAAGACGAACGGCAGGTCGTCGTCGTCGCGCAGCAGCGCCGAGACCGGCACCATGATGCCGGTCGTCGGCCGGCGTGAGCGGATCGCGACGCGCACGTACATGTCCTTCTTCAGTGCGCCGTCCGGATTGGGCGTGACCACGCGCACCGCGACCGCCCGCGTGTCCGGGTTGACGAGCGCCGAGATGTTGTCCACCGTGCCCGCGCGCGAGATCCCGGCGGTGGCGCTGGTGACCTCGGCCGGATCGCCGAGCGCGACGAACGGCAGGTCGCTTTCGAAGATCTCGGCCATCACCCAGACCGTCGACGTGTCGGCGACGGTGAAGCACGGGGTGGCGCCCGCCTGCAACAGCTGGCCCGGCGTGATCAGGCGCTCCACCACCGTCCCGGTGAGCGGCGACCGGATGACGCCCTGCGGCGGCGCCGCGTCGCGGCCGGCGCGCAGGTCCGCGATCGCCCGCTCGCCGACGCCGAGGGAGCGCAACTGCTGCACGGCCGCGTCGCGGTCGGCCGCCGCGGAGATCGCGTCGGTCTCCGCCTGCTCCATGTCGCGGCGGGCGATCCCGTCGCTGGCGAACAGCTGCTGGTCGAGCGTCGAGATGCGGGCGGCGTTGCGCGCGGTCGCCTCGGCCTTGCGGTAGGCGCTGACCGCGGCGGCGAAGTCGGGCGAGACGGTGACCGCCAGCGGCTGCCCGCGCCGGACCGCCGCGCCTAGCTCGACCAGGATGCGAGCGACCGGGCCGGAGAACGGCGCGATCACCTGCGTTGCCCGGTCGCCGTCGAAGGCGACCGTCCCGGTGGCCTGGACGGTGCGGAAGAACGGCGCCCGGGCCGCGGTCTCGACGTGAATCTTCTCGCGCTGTCCGGGCCCGAGCGTGAACGCGGACGGGTTCGCGGGCGGGTCGGCCGGGGCGCTCCCGGCGCGCGTGCAGGAGCCCAGCACGGCGAGCGCGGCGGCGGCCAGTGCGGCGGCGAGGATGCGGGGGCTACCGATCATCGGAGTCTCCAGTCGGCTGCGGCAGCGGCGCGCCCACGGCGCGCTCGAGGTCGGCGAGCGCGTCGTCGGCGGCGCCGAGGGCGTTGGTGTACTGGGTCCTGGCGTCGAGCATCGTGCGCTTGGCGTCGAGCACGTCGAGAGCGGAGGAGCCGCCGAGCCCGTAGCTCACCGAGGCCACGCGGTAGGCGTCGGCGGCTTCGGGGAGGAGTTGATCGCGGAGGTAGGCGACCTGGCGCAAGGCGGTGTCGGCGTTCGCGAACGTGGTGCGGACGTCGAGTGCGACCTGGGCATCGAGGTCGCGGGCGTCGGCGGCGAGCTCGCTCTCACGGTGGCGC
>DAIDOU010000205.1 GCA_027458945.1 Acidobacteriota bacterium | reverse complement strand
GTGGCGCATCACCGGGAACTCGTTGACGATCCCGTTGGCGCCGTGGATCTCCCGCGCCAGGCGCGCGCACTCGCGCGCCACCCAGCACGAGTTGCGCTTCGCCTGTGAGACCTGCACGAACGTCGCCTTCCCCTCGTCCTTGAGCCGGCCGAGCCGCCACACCATGAGCTGGCCCTTGGTGATCTCGTTGGCCATCCAGACGAGACGCTCCTGGATGATCTGGTGGGCGGCGATCGGTCGGCCGCCGAACTGCACCCGCGTCCTGGCGTAGTCGAGCGCGGCGTGGAACGTCGCGAGCGCCGAGCCGAGCGCGCCCCACGCGATGCCGTAGCGCGCCTGCGTGAGGCAGCCGAGCGGGCACTTGAGGCCGGCGGCGCCGGGGAGGCGGCTGCTCTCGGGGACGCGGCAGTCGGCGAGGACGAGCTGCGAGGTCACCGCGGCGCGCAGCGAGTACTTGCCCTTGTGATCCACCGTGGTGAAGCCCGGAGCGCCGCGCTCGAC
Source organism: Acidobacteriota bacterium (assembly GCA_027458945.1). Lineage (GTDB taxonomy): Bacteria > Acidobacteriota > Thermoanaerobaculia > Thermoanaerobaculales > Thermoanaerobaculaceae > RBG-13-68-16. Next base: position 6,672 of record DAIDOU010000205.1, on the reverse strand, counting down.
GAGGAAACCGCGGACGACGCCGTCGTCGTCCTTGGCCCAGACGACCGCGACGTCCGCGATCGAGCCGTTGGTGATCCATGCCTTCTCGCCGTCGAGGACCCAGCCGTCTCCGTCGCGCCGCGCACGGGTGCGCATCGCCCCGGGGTTGGAGCCGAAGTCCGGCTCGGTGAGGCCGAAGCAGCCGACCGCTTCGCCCGCAGCGAGGCGCGGGATCCAGCGGTCCTTCTGCGCCGGCGAGCCCCAGGTGGCGATCGGGTGCATCACGAGGGCCGACTGCACCGAGACGAACGAGCGCAACCCCGAGTCGCCGCGCTCGAGCTCCTGCATGACCAGGCCGTACGCGACGTTGGAGAGGCCGGGCAGCCCGTACTCGCGCAGCGTCGCCCCGAAGAGGTTGAGCGCGGCCATCTCGGGGATCAGCTCGAGGGGGAAACGCCCCTCCCACGCCCAGCCCTCGATGTGCGGCAGCACGCGCTCGCGCACCCAGCCGCGCACCGTGTCGCGGACGATCCTCTCCTCCTCGGCCAGCAGCTCCTCGGTCGCAAACAGGTCCAGGCTCTCGGCCGGCATCGGCGTTCCCTCCCTCTGCTTGGTGCCCGGGAACGCTAGCACCCCCGCGGCGCCGCCGCCACCGCCGTACCGCCCAAACGCGGTGATACGATGCTTTTGCAGGATCGAAAATCGCGGTGGCGGCGGGAGGGCGGCATGAGTCCATTCATGGGTGGTTCGGCGCCGGCGATGGCGGGGCAGATCGCCGACGGCTATACCCTGGTGAGCGCGGTGCAGCTCAAACGCCTGGCCGATCCGGAGCTCGACCTGCTGCACGTGGAGCTGGAGAAGATGCTGCGCGACATCCGCTCGGTCGTGGTCGCCCTCGACGACATCCCGGCGATCCAGGCGCGGCAGCGGCGGATGACCCGCCTCACCGGGGCGCTGCAGCAGATCCAGATGACGAGGTCGAAGCGGAGGCGGGGGGCGTGAGCGAGGCGACGTGGTGGCGTCACCTCCGCGGCGACCCCACCCGGTTCCTGCTCTCCGACGACGAGCCGGGCGTGGTCTGGCGCACGCTCACCGAGCTGCTCGCCCGCCCGCCCGACAGCCCGGCCGTGGTCCGCGCCCGCTTGGATGCGCGCGAGCGTGGGGCGGCCGCCGCGCTGCTGGCGCAACAACACCCGCTCGGCTACTGGGGCTCCCCGCTCGGCTACGGGGCGCGCTGGAGCGGGACGGCGTGGCACGTCGTCGCGCTCGCCGCACTCGGAGCCGATCCCGAGGACCCGCGCGCCGAGCGCGCGGCCGCCAAGCTGCTCGAGTCGCTGCAACCGCGCTCCGGCGGCTTCGCGACCGGACGCGATCGCCCGCCCTCGGCGTGCTTCACGGCGGAGGTGTGCGCCGCGCTCGCCCGGTTCGGTTTCGCCCACCATCCGCGCGTGCGCGAGGCGGTGGCGTGGTTCGCCGAGCGCGACGGCGGCCGTGGGGGGTGGTCGTGCCCGGAGCTGCGTCACCTTGCGAACGGGGCGTGCACGCTGGCGAGCGTGGCGGCGCTGCGTTTCCTCTCGGAGCTGGCGCCGGCCGAGCGCGCGCCGCTGTCCGGCCTGCAACGGCGGGCCGCGGCCGCGCTGCTGGAGATCCCCGCCTGGCGTGGCGGCGACGTCCCGCGGGGGTGGTGGGCGTTCTCGCACCCGAGCCTCGGTCGCACCGACCTCCTCGACGCGCTCGCCGGGCTCGCGCGCAGCGGCCATCCCGCCGGGCCCGAGGTCCTCGGCGCGCTGCTCGGGGTGCTCGCCCGTCAGGACGGGAGCGGCCGCTGGGTGCAGCAGCGCGCCGTGCCGTTCGGCGAGGCGGCGGGCGAACCGTCGCGCTGGGTCACGTTGAAGGCGCTGGTGACGTTGGCCGCGTACGGCGACGCGCTCGCCGTGCACCGGGGAGGCGGCGAATGCGACGCGTGATCGTGACCGGCGCCTCGAGCGGGATCGGGATGGCGTGCGCGCGGGCGTTCATCGCCGCCGGCGACGCGGTGGTGGCGCACGGGCGGACGAACCGGGGCGCGATCGAGGCACTGCGGCGCGAGTTCGGTCCCGAGCGCGTGCAACCGGTGGCGGCCGACCTCGCGACCGAGGAGGGGTGCGTGTCGCTGGTCCGGGCCGCCGGGGCGTTCGAGGTGCTCGTCCACGCGGCGGGGATCTGGAACGAAGGGGCGATCCGCACCCTCACGGCGGAGAACCTCGAGCGGATGTTCCGCACGAACACGTTCTCCGCCTACTTCCTGGCGCGCGAGGCGGCGCGGGCGCTCGGCCGGGGCTGCCTGGTGTTCGTGGGCTCGACGGCCGGAGAGCGCGGCGAGCCCCGCCACAGCCACTACGCCGGCTCCAAGGCCGCGCTCTGGGGCCTGGTGCAGTCGCTGGCGCAGGAGCTGGCGCCTGACGTCCGCGTGAACCTCGTGTCTCCCGGCTGGGTGGACACGCCGATGGCCGCGGCTGCGCTGGCGGCGAGCGGCGTGCGCGACCGGATCGTGGCCGGCGTGCCGCTGCAGCGCGTGGCGGAGGCCGACGACGTGGCCTCGGCGGTGCTCTTCCTCGCCGACGAGCGGCAGCGGCACGTGACCGGCATCGACCTGCCGGTGTCCGGCGGCGCACTGTTGCCGCTGCCGCGCGGCTGAGGCGGCGCCGGCGCCACTGGCGGACGGCGCGAATCTGGGTTAACGTCTCGACCGTGAGTGGGGGAGAGATCATGAGCGGCAACGACAACTTCGGAGTCAACGCCAACACCCGTCCGGAAGAAGCGGTTCGCATCGCGATGGAGAGGGAGACGAAGGCCCGCGAGTTCTACCTCGCGTGCGCCGCCACCGTGGCCGACCCGGGGGTCAAGAAGATGTTCGAGTTCCTGGCTCGCGAGGAAGGCAAGCACTTCGAGCTGTTGCAGCGGGAGCACGACCGCTTCATCGCCGGGGAGAACTGACCGTGCCCGGCCGGCTCATCGTCTGCGGGGACCTGCCCGAGCGTTACGAGGCCGAGCGGCTGCTCGCCGAGCGCCGGCCCGAGCTGCACGTCGACAGCTGCCTGCAGCCGTGGGAGCTGAGCGAACGCGCGCTCACCGGCGGCTACGACATCGCCCTCCTGCTCAAGGGGCCGATCGCCGCGCACCAGCGCAAGCTCGAGACGATCGCCGGCCTGCGCCGCAACGGGTTCAGCGGCAAGATCCTGGTCGCGGGGTCGTTCCTCACCGAGAAGCAGGACGCGGTCCGCGCTGGCGCCGACTACGCGTTCGACCCCGAGAAGCAGGCGGCGGAGGACGTCGTTGGCGCGGCGTTGACGCGGGCCGCGGTCGCCGCCGACCACCCGTACCTGCGCTCGATGTTCGTCGGCGAGTGGGCGAGTGTGACCGGCCTTGGGGACACGCTCCCGGCCCCGGCGCCCGACCTCCTGCTCGCAGCCACCTCGTGTCACTCGGACGCCGCGTTCTGGGGCGCGCTCGCGAGGATGGTGCGCGAGCACCCCGCGATGCGGTGTGTGCTGGTCGAGGACGACGGCGGTGAGGAGGCGCGCACCGAGGCGCTGGCCACCGGCGTCCAGCCGTACCTGGAGCTCGCCCAGGAGGGGATCGGCGAGCTCCTGACGCTCGTCCGCCGGCTGCTGCGCGAGATCTGGCTCGGGCGCGTGACCGCGGCGTGAAGCCCGGTCGAGCTGGCCGCGGGCACGCTCAGGTGAGCTTGTTCCGTTTCGTCACATTCTCCTGGTAGAATCGCGGCCGGGGCGCGTCCGGCTGGGGCGCGCCGTCGCCGCGGCGGGAGGAGTTGCATGTTCGACATCGAGGGCTCGCTCGAGAGGCAGATCCTTGCGGTTTTGCGCACCCGGCCGACGGTCGTCTTCGTCGAGCCGCTCGACGCCAGGGTCCTGGAGGGCGCGTGCTACCTGCCACGGTTCGTGCGGCCGGTGTTCCTCGCCTCCGAGGCCGCCGTGCGCGACGTGGCGGCGCGCGAACTCGGGCACGTGGACCCCAACCGGATCGAGTTCACGTTCTCGGAGAGCGCGTTCGTCGACCCCGCCGCGCAGGAAAAGATGATCTCCGAGTTCGCCTCGCACTGCCTCGAGACGTGGCGCGAGGGCGGTCAAATCCGATCCGGCGCCGAGGCGCGGCGCCTGGTCTCGGACCCGGCACAGTTCGGCATCCTCGCCGTCCGGCTCGGGCACGCCGACATGGTCGTCGGCGGGGCGACGCACGAGCCGAAGGACTTCTTCCGCCCGATGGTGCGGGCGCTCACGATCCGCTACATGCCGAGCGAGGCCGGCATCTTCGTCCTGCCGGACGGGCATCCGGACGCGATCTTTCCGCACAACATCGTGGTGTTCGGCGACGTCGGGGTGAACGCGACGATGACGCCGGAGGCGCTCGCGCACGTGGCCGTGGGGACGTGCGCGATCGCCCGCGACATCCTGCCCGAGGAGGTTCTCCCCGAGATCCGCGGGGCAATGGTGTCGTACTCCCACCGCGGCTCCGACGAGGGACCGTCGGTGGAACTCGTGCGCCGCGCCGCGGAGCTGGTCCCCGGGGTGCTCGCCGAGCGCGTGCGCCACGGCTCGCGCTACGCCTCGATCAAGATCACGGCCGAGGTCAAGATGAGCGTCGCGCTCTCGCAGCGCTCGGCCGCGTACTACGGCGGCAGCGGCGACGGCTGGGCGGGCGGCGCGAACGTGATCATCTGCCCGAACCTGGACATGGGGAACCTGCTCTACCACCTGTACGCCACGCGCTATCCGGGGGCGAAGAAGTTCACTGCGATGATCGGCCTGAAGTCGCGCGGCGTCGACCTGGCGATGGACTGCACCCCAGAGGACGTGCGGCTGAGCGTCAAGGCCTCGGTGCTGCGCCTGCACCGGTTCGGGGACTGGCTGCAGACGCCGAAGGACACGTTCTTCCGCCGCCACCGGGTGCTGGCGATCAACCCGGGCTCGACCTCGACGAAAATCAGCGTGTACGAGGGCGAGCAGGAGAGGTTCACGGCCGAGCTGCAGCACAGCTCGGGCGACCTCGCGCCGTTCGAGGGGAAGCGGATTACCGAGCAGTTCGCTTTCCGCCGCGCGGTGATCGAGAAGGCGCTCGCGGCGCACGGCCTCGGCGTCGCCGACGTCGACGCGATCGCGGCGCGCGGCGGCCTGCTGCGCCCGATCCCGCACGGCACCTACCGGGTCGGGGAGGCGATGCTCGCGGAGCTGAAGGCCGGCGGGGCCGGGGAGCACGCCTCCAACCTCGGCGCGCTGATCGCGGACGCGCTCGCTGAGGGATCCGGGCGGCCGGCGTTCATCGTGGACCCGGTGGTCGTGGACGAGGCCCCGGAGCGGGTGAAGATCACCGGCATCAAGGCGATCCGGCGCAAGGTGATCAGCCACGCGCTGAACCAGATCGCGACCGCTCGCCGGTACGCCGAGGAGAACGAGACGTTCTACCAGAAGGTCAACGTGATCGTCGCCCACATGGGCGGCGGGATCACGGTGGGGGCACACAAGAGGGGCCGCTACATCGACGTCAACAACGGCCTCGACGGCGAAGGACCGTTCACGCCGCAGCGCTCGGGCTCGTTGCCGGTGGGCCAGCTCATCGAGCTGTGCTTCTCCGGCTCGCTGACGCGCGCGGAGTTGCAGGCGCTCAACAACGGCTGCGGCGGGCTGACCAACCTGCTCGGCACCGGCGACCTGCGCGAGATCGAGCGCCGCATCGCGGACGGCGACGCCGAGGCGGCGGCGGTGTTCGCCGCGATGGCGTACCAGATCGCCAAGAACATCACCGCGCTGATCCCGGCGTTCGACGGCGAACCGGTGGACCGCATCCTACTCACCGGCGGGATGGCGCGCTCCGAGAAGCTGGTCCGCGCCATCACGGAAGCCGTCGCCGCCGTCGGGTGCGGCGTGACCGTGTACCCGGGGGAGAACGAGATGTTCGCGCTGGTCAAGGGCGCGCTGCGCGTCCTCGGGCACAAGGAGGAGGCGCGCGAGTACGCCCCGTGAGCGCTAGAGTAGTGAAGTGAAGAGGCGAGAGAGGTGGGAAGAGGGAAGAGGGAAAAGGGAAAAGGGTAAAGGGAAGACGAAGGCAGAACCGATTCCGGCCTTGTCGTCCCTTTGCCCTCTACCCTCTTCCCTTTCACCGAATCTGCATTTGAGCCTCGCAATCGCCGTGGCGGTGGAGGTTGAGAGATGGCACAGATCCGGACGCTCGAGCAGCTCGTGGAAAGCCTGAAGGGGGCGCCGGCGCGGCGGCTGGCGGTGGCGGCGGGGCACGACGAGCACACGATCCAGGCCGCGGCGCGCGCCGCCCGTGAGGGGATCGCGCGGGTCACCCTGGTGGGCGACGGCCGGCGCATCGCGAGCCTGTGCGGGCGGTTCGGGTTCGACGAAGGGCTGTTCGCGATCGTCGACGAAGGCAGCGAGGTGCGCGCCGGTGCCATCGCGCGCGACATGGTGCGCGAGGGGAACGCCGACGTGCTGATGAAGGGGCTGATCGGCACCGAGACGTACATGCGCCTGATCCTCGACAAGGAGAAGGGGCTGCTGCCGCGGGGCGCCGTCCTTTCCCACGTCACCGTGCTCGACGTGCCCGCGTACCAGGCGACGCACGGCAAGCTGCTGCTGGTCTCCGACGTCGCGATCATCCCGGCGCCGGACGTGGCGACCAAGGTCAGGA
>DAIDOU010000204.1 GCA_027458945.1 Acidobacteriota bacterium | reverse complement strand
TAGTGGTCGAACTGCATGGTGTAGGTGGCGCGCCCCTGGGTCATCGACCGCAGCTGCGTCGCGTACCCGAACATCTCGGCCAGCGGGACGAACGCCGTGATGGCGCGCGCCCCGGCGCGCTGCTCCAGACTCGTGATCTTGCCCCGCCGCGAGTTCAGGTCGCCGATCACGTCGCCCATGTACTCGTCCGGCGTGACGGCCTCGACCTCCATCAACGGCTCGAGCAGCACCGGGTCGGCCTTGCCCGCAGCGTCCTTGAACGCCATCGAGCCGGCAACCTTGAACGCCATCTCCGAAGAATCGACGTCGTGGTACGAACCGTCGTAGAGCGAGACACCGACGCCGATCATCGGGAAGCCCGCCAGGATTCCGTGCTGCAGCGCCTCGCGGATCCCCTGGTCGACCGGCTTGATGTACTCGCGCGGGATCGTCCCGCCGACGATGTCGTTGCTGAACTCGTACTCGGTGCCGTCGGTGAGCGGGGCGATGCGGATCTTGGCGTGGCCGTACTGGCCGTGGCCGCCGGTCTGCCGCACGAACCGGCCCTCGCCCTGCGCCTCGCGCTTGATCGTTTCGCGGTACGACACCTGCGGACGCCCAACCGCCGCCTCCACCTTGAACTCGCGCACCAGCCGGTCGACGATGATCTCGAGGTGCAGCTCCCCCATCCCGGAGATGATCGTCTGCCCGGTGTCGACGTCGGTGTGGACCCGAAACGTCGGGTCCTCCTGCGCCAGCTTGCCCAGCGCGACGCCGAGCTTGTCCTGGTCCGCCTTGGTCTTCGGCTCGATCGCGACGTCGATCACCGGCTCCGGGAACTGCATCGCCTCGAGCACGATCGGGGCCTTCGGCGAGCAGATCGTGTCGCCGGTCGAGACGTTGCGCAGCCCGACCACGGCGACGATGTCGCCCGCGAACACTTCCTTGATCTCCTCGCGCTTGTTGGCGTGCATCTTGAGCAGCCGGCCGATCCGCTCGTGGTTGCCGGTGCGCGCGTTGTGCACCTGGTCGCCGGTCGAGAGCCGGCCGGAGTACACGCGCACGAACGTGAGCTGCCCGACGAACGGGTCGGTCATGATCTTGAACGCGAGCGCCGCGAACGGGGCGTCGTCGTCCGGCGGCCGCGACTGCGGCTCGCCGTCGGGCGCGTGCCCCTCGATCGGCGGGACGTCCACCGGCGACGGAAGGAAGTCGATGACCGCGTCGAGGAGCTGCTGCACGCCCTTGTTCTTGAACGCCGAGCCGCAGACGACGGGGGCGATGCGATGCGCGACGGTCTGCGCCCGCAGGCTCGCCCGCACCGCTGCCGGCTCCAGCGTCTCGCCAGCGAGGTAGCGCTCGAGCAGGGCCTCGTCGTACTCGGCCGCCGTCTCCAGCATCAGCTCGCGCCACTTCTCGAACTGTTCCCGGAACTCCTCGGGAACCTCGCGCCGCTCGAAGTCCGCCCCCAGGGTGTCGTCGACGACCACGTAGGCGCACCCCTCGATGAGGTCGATAACGCCCTTGAACGCGTCCTCGGCGCCGTACGGGATCTGCACGGCGACGGGGTTGGCGCGCAGCTTCCTCTTCATCTGCTCGATCGTCTCGAAGAAGTCGGCGCCGACGCGGTCCATCTTGTTGACGAACGCGATGCGCGGCACCTTGTAGCGGTCGGCCTGGCGCCAGACGGTCTCGGACTGCGGCTCGACGCCGCTGACCGCGTCGAACACCGCCACCGCGCCGTCGAGCACGCGCAGGCTGCGCTCGACCTCGGCGGTGAAGTCGACGTGTCCGGGGGTGTCGATGATGTTGATGCGGTGGTCGCGCCAGAAGCAGGTGGTGGCCGCGGAGGTGATCGTGATGCCACGCTCCTGCTCCTGCTCCATCCAGTCCATGGTGGCGGTGCCGTCATGGACCTCGCCCATCTTGTAGTTCACCCCCGTGTAGTAAAGGATGCGCTCGGTAGTCGTCGTCTTACCGGCATCGATGTGGGCCATGATGCCGATATTCCGAGTCTTCTCCAGGGGTGCGAGTCGTGGCATTTTGTCAAAGAACCTTTCGGCCTTTCCTGTTTCTCTCTCTGCTCTGCGCCGTCAGCCCTGCGGCCGGCTGCCGGTCGTGCGTTTCGAACTGCCCGCTACCACCGGTAATGGCTGAACGCCTTGTTGGCCTCGGCCATCCGGTGCGTGTCGTCCTTCTTCTTCATCGCGCCGCCGCGGTTGTTGGCCGCGTCCATGAACTCGCCGGCGAGCTTGTCGACCATCGACTTCTCGCCGCGCGCCTTGGCGAAGTCGATGAGCCAGCGGATCGACAGCGACAGCTGCCGCCCCGGGGGCACCTCGACCGGCACCTGGTAGGTCGAGCCGCCGACGCGCCTGGACTTGACCTCGAGCTGCGGTTTGACGTTGTCCATCGCCCGCTTGAACACCTTGAGCGGGTCGTCCTGCGTCTTCGCCTGGATGACGTCGAGCGCACCGTAGAAGATGCTTTCGGCGGTGCTCCTCTTCCCCTGGCGCAGGATCGAGTTGATGAAGCGGGTCACGAGCTGCGAGTTGTAGACGGGATCCGGAAGGACCTCGCGCTTGGCGATGTAACGGCGGCGCGGCATGGACTACGCCCTCCCCTGCTGCTTCTGCCGCTTCGTACCGTACTTCGAGCGGCTCTGGTTGCGGCCCGAGACGCCCTGGGCGTCCACCACGCCGCGGATGATGTGGTAGCGCACGCCCGGCAGGTCCTTCACGCGGCCACCCCTGATGAGCACGACCGAGTGCTCCTGCAGGTTGTGCCCTTCGCCGGGGATGTACGTCGTCACCTCGATGCCGTTGGTCAGGCGCACGCGCGCGACCTTCCGCAGCGCCGAGTTCGGCTTCTTCGGGGTCGTGGTGTACACGCGGGTGCAGACTCCGCGCTTTTGCGGGGATGATTTCAGGGCCGGGCTCTTGGTCTTGACCTCGAGCTTTTGGCGTCCCTTGCGGACCAGTTGCGCGATCGTCGGCATCGTTTCCTCTCTCGACTCCAGGCAGCAAGGGCCAAGCGTGCTCCGGTGCTTGGCCCCGGTTGCGGTACCACCGGCTCCGAGCCGGTGAAGTCCGAAGATTCTAGTCAAGCGCCGCCGAACTGTCAACTGCTTTCGGGGCGCGGGGGCAACAGCTGGTTCAGGTCGTCGTACTCGGCGGGCGCCTCGCCTTGCGGTTCCTCCGGCTGCGGCAACTCTTCCTGCGGCACCGGATCGACCGCAAAGTAATGATAGTGCTTGGCTCCCGTACCAGCCGGGATGAGGCGGCCGACGATCACGTTCTCCTTGAGGCCGTAGAGGTCGTCCACCCGGCCGGAGACCGCGGCCTCGGTCAGCACCCTCGTCGTCTCCTGGAACGACGCCGCCGAGACGAACGACTCGGTCGCGAGCGCGGCCTTGGTGATCCCGAGCAGCACCGGGGCGAAGCGTGCGGGCTGGCCGCCGAGCTTCTCGATGCGCTCGTTCTCCTCCTCGACGCGGTAGCGAGGAACCTGCTCCTCGAGCAGGAACTCGGTGTCGCCGGGGTCGGTCACCTTCACGAAGCGGCACATCTGACGGACGATCGTCTCGATGTGCTTGTCGTTGATCGTGACGCCCTGGGTGCGGTAGACCTCCTGGATCTTGTCCACCAGGTAGCGCTGCAGCTCCGCCTCGCCGAGCACCGCGAGCACGTCGTGCGGGTCGACCGGGCCGTCGGTGAGCGACTCGCCGGTGGCGATCCACTCGCCGTCCTGGACGATCAGGTGGGCGACCTTCGGGATGGTGTACTCCCGCGTCGTCCCCTCCTTGCCCTCGACCGTCACCTTGCGGGTGCCGCGGGTGGCCTCGCCGACGTGCACCACGCCGGAGATCTCGCTGACCACGGCCGCGTCCTTCGGGCGCCGCGCCTCGAACAGCTCGACGACGCGCGGGAGACCGCCGGTGATGTCCTTGGTCTTGGTGGTCTCGCGCGGGATCTTCGCCAGGACGTCGCCGGGGTTGACGGCGTCGCCCTCGGCGACCATCAGGTGCGAGCCGATCGCCAGCTGGTACCGGCGCTCGGTGGCCGTCTTGGAGCGTGTGGAAGCGACCACGATCGTTGGGATACGCCGGTCGGCACCGATCGGCTCGATGACGATCTTGTGCGAGTGGCCGGTCAGCTTGTCGATCTCCTCGCGCACGTTCTCGCCCTCGACGAGGTCGACGTACTCGACCTTGCCGGCGACGGTCGTGAGCACAGCCGACGTGAACGGGTCCCACTCCGAGAGGACCGCGCCCGGCTCGACGAACTGCCCTTCCTCGACGGCGAGCACCGAGCCGTAGACCAGGTTGTAGCGCTCGCGCTCGCGGCCGCGGTCGTCCGAGATCGCGACCTTCGCGTTGCGCGACACCACCACGGTCTTCCCCTCGGTGTTGGTCACCGCCTGCACGCCGAACAGCTTGACGGTCCCGGAGCGGCTCGCCTGGTGGCGGGACTGCTCCGTCGCCCGCGTCGCGGTGCCGCCGTAGTGGAACGTCCGCATCGTCAACTGGGTGCCGGGCTCGCCGATCGACTGCGCCGCGATGATGCCGACGGCCTCACCGAGTTCGGCCAGGCGGCCGGTGGCGAGCATGCGCCCGTAGCACTTGCGGCAGGCGCCGCGGCGCGTCTCGCAGGTCAGCAGCGAGCGGATCTTGACCCGCTCGTAGCCGGCGTCCTCGATCGCGGCCGCGAGTTCCTCGGTGACCTCGGTATTGGCCTCGCAGATCACCGTTCCCTCGAGCGGGTCGACGACGTCCTCCGAGACGACGCGTCCGACCAGGCGGTCGCGCAGCTTCTCCAGCACCTCGCCGCCCTCGGTGATCGCGGTGACGTAGATGCCGTGATCGGTGCCGCAGTCCTCCTCGGTGATGATCACGTCCTGCGACACGTCGACGAGGCGGCGCGTCAGGTAGCCGGAGTCGGCGGTCTTGAGCGCCGTGTCGGCCAACCCCTTGCGGGCGCCGTGGGTCGAGATGAAGTACTGCAACACCGACAGCCCCTCGCGGAAGTTGGCCGTGATCGGGGTCGGGATGATCTCGCCGGACGGCTTCGACATCAGACCGCGCATCCCGGCGATCTGGCGGATCTGCTCCTTCGAGCCGCGGGCGCCGGAGTCGGCCATGATGAAGATCGGGTTGGGCTCGCCCGACGCTTCCGCGCGGCGCCGCATCTCGCGGAACATCTCGTCGGAGACCTTCTCGGTGACGCGGTGCCAGATGTCCACGATCTTGTTGAGGCGCTCGCCCGCGGTGATGACGCCGCCGGAGCGCTGCCGCTCGACCTCCTCGACCTCCTTGAGCGCGTTGTTGATCAACCCTTCCTTCGCGGCCGGCACGATCATGTCGCCGGCGCCGATCGAGATCCCGGCGAGGGTCGCCCAGGTGAAGCCCAGGTTCTTGAGGGCGTCGAGCAGGCGCACCGTGACCTCGTGCCCGAAGCGCAGGTAGGTGAACGAGACCAGGCTCTGGAGGCCGCCCTTCTTGAGCTGCCCGTTGACGAACGGCAGCTCGGTCGGCAGCGCGGAGTTCATGATGGCACGGCCGACCGTCGTCTCGAGGTGGAAGTTCTCGACCCACTGCGGCTCGGCGTGCAGCAGGTCCTGCTGGTCGGCCTCGACCGTCATGTCGAGCAGGTTGCCGGTGTAGACCACCTCGATCGGCTGCAGCGTGTCGGCACGGGCGTTGCCGTGCGCGAGCAGCACCTCGTCGAGCGAGGCGAACACCTTGCGGCGCTGGCCCTTGCCCAGCGGGCGCTCGGAGGTCAGGTAGTAGATCCCCAGCACCATGTCCTGCGACGGGACCGCGAGCGGCTTGCCCGACGCCGGCGACAGGATGTTGCGGGACGCGAGCATCAGCACGCGCGCTTCGAGCTGGGCCACCGGCGAGAGCGGCACGTGGACCGCCATCTGGTCGCCGTCGAAGTCGGCGTTGTACGCGGCGCACACGAGCGGGTGGATGCGGAGCGCCTTGCCCTCGACCAGGACCGGCTCGAACGCCTGGATGCCGAGGCGGTGCAGCGTCGGCGCGCGGTTGAGCATCACCGGGTGCTCGCGGATCACGGTCTCGAGGGCGTCCCACACCTCGGGGGTGCGCTGCTCCACGAGCTCGCGCGCCATCTTGATCGTCGTGACCAGGCCCTTCTTCTCCAGTTCGTGGTAGATGAACGGCTTGAACAGCTCGAGCGCCATCTCCTTGGGAACGCCGCACTGGTGCAGCTGCAGCTCGGGGCCGACCACGATCACGCTGCGGCCGGAGTAGTCGACGCGCTTGCCGAGCAGGTTCTGGCGGAACCGGCCCTGCTTGCCCTTGAGCGCGTCGGAGAGCGACTTGAGCGGACGCCCGTTCGAGCCCTTGATGACGCGGCCGCGGCGGCCGTTGTCGAACAGCGCGTCCACCGCCTCCTGCAGCATGCGCTTCTCGTTGCGGACGATCACCTCGGGGGCGCGCAGCTCGAGCAGCTTCTTGAGCCGGTTG
>DAIDOU010000203.1 GCA_027458945.1 Acidobacteriota bacterium | reverse complement strand
CTACGCGACCGTGACCTCCCGGCACAGGTAGACGTCCTGGATCGCGTGCAGCAGCTCGATCCCCTGCGCCATCGGCTTCTGGAACGCCTTGCGGCCGGAGATCATCCCGGAGCCGCCCGCGCGCTTGTTGACCACCGCGGTGAGCACGGCCTGCGCGAGGTCGTTCTTGCCCGAGGCGCCGCCCGAGTTGATCAGCGGCGAGCGGCCGAGGTAACAGTTGGCCACCTGCCAGCGCGTCCACTCGATCGGGTTGTCGGCGGTGAGCGTGTCGTAGACGAGCGGATTGGTGTAGCCGAACTTGATCGCGCCGTAGCCGTTGTTGCACTCGGGCGCCTTCTGCTTGATGATGTCGGCCTCGATCGTGACGCCGATGTGGTTGGCCTGGCCGGTGAGGTCGGCGGCGGTGTGGTAGTCGACGCCGTCCTTCTTGAACGCCGGGTTGCGCAGGTAGCACCAGAGCACCGTGAACATCCCGAGCTCGTGCGCGTGCGCGAACGCCTGCGAGACCTCCTCGATCTGGCGGCGCGACTCGGCGGAACCGAAGTACACCGTGGCGCCGACGCCGGCGGCACCGAGGTCGAACGCCTGCTCGACGCTGGCGTACATCGTCTGGTCGTAGGTCAGCGGGTAGGTCAGCGTCTCGTTGTGGTTGAGCTTGAGGATGAACGGGATCTTGTGGGCGTACCGGCGCGTCACCGAGCCGAGCACGCCGAGCGTCGAGGCGACCGCGTTGCAGCCGCCTTCGAGCGCGAGGCGCACGATGTTCTCGGGGTCGAAGTACGCCGGGTTGGGGGCGAACGACGCCGCCCCCGAGTGCTCGATCCCCTGGTCGACCGGGAGGATCGAGACGTAACCGGTCCCCGCCAGCCGCCCGCCGTTGAAGACGGCCGCGAGGTTGCGCAGCACGTTGACGGGACGGTCCGACACCGCGACGACGCGGTCGATGAAGTCGGGGCCGGGGAGGTGCAGCATCTCCTTGGAAATCCCGCGGCAGGCGTAGTCGAGCAGCGTCGCCTTGTCGCCCAGGTGGGTGCGGATCGCGTCGATCATGGTGGCCTCCAGCAACGCCATTTTACCGCCGCGTTGCGTCCGGGTGTGTCAGACCTCCTCGGGTGGGGCGAGCCGCAGCGCCGCGAGCGCGGCGGCGAACTCGGGAGGCAGCGGCGCGGTCACGATCAGCTCCGGGTTGGCGGGGGTCGGCGGCAGGTGCAGCCGCCAGGCGTGCAGCAGCGTGTGGCCGGGGTCGAGCAGGCGCCGCAGCTCCGGGTCGCGGACGCCGCGGTGGCGCGGCCCGCCGTAGAGGTCGTCGCCGACGACCGGGTGGCCGGCGTGGGCGAGGTGGACGCGGAGCTGGTGGGTGCGTCCGGTGGCCGGCTCGAGGCGCACGAGCGACACCCCGGCCGCTCGCCCGGCCACGCGGTAGGCCGTGGCGGCGGCACGTCCGGCCGGGTCCACCCGCATCCGGCGGCGGTCGGAGCGGTCGGGTCCGAGCGGCTCCGTCCAGCGCCCCGCCGCCGGTCGCGGGCGGCCCCACACCAGCGCGAGATAGAGCTTGCCCACCGTTCGCGCGGCGAAGGCGCGCACCAGCTCGCGGTGCGCGTCCTCGTCGCGGGCGAGGAGCACGACGCCGGAGGTGCCTACGTCGAGCCGGTGCACGAGCCGCAACCCGGCGTCGAGGCCGTGCGCGTCACGCTCGGCGGCCGGCAGCGCCGCGAGCAGGCGGGCCACCGCCGCACCCGGCTCGGCGCGCCGGGTGGCGAGGCTGACGCCGGCCGGCTTGCCGAGCGCCACGAGGCGCTCGTCGGCGTACAGGACGGTGGCTGCCGGGTGCACGCGCGCAGCATGCCACGCCCGCGCCGCCGCGTCACCGGCGGCGCCGCGGTGGTACGGTGAGGCGGTGGATACCTGGGTCGTCCTCGTCTTCGCGTTCGTCTACGTCGGGATGGTGCTCGGCGAGATCCCCGGCCTCGCCCTCGACCGCACCGGGGTGGCGCTGCTCGGCGCGCTCGCCCTCGTCGCCTCCGAGAGGGTGACGCCGGCGGCCGCGTGGCGCGCGGTGGACGTGCCGACGCTGGCGCTGCTGTTCGGCCTGATGGTGGTCTCGGCGCAGTTCCGCCTCGGGGGGTTCTACACCTGGGTGACGCGCCGGGCGGCCGGCGCGGCAGTCTCGCCGCCGGCGCTCCTCGCGCTCGTGATCGCGGTGGCCGGCGGGCTGTCGGCGGTGCTCGCCAACGACATCGTCTGCCTGGCGGTGGCGCCGCTCCTCGTCGAGGGGTGCGCCCGGCGCGGCCTCGACCCGGTGCCGTTCCTGCTCGCCCTCGCCGCCGCCGCCAACGTCGGCTCCGCGGCGACGCTGATCGGCAACCCGCAGAACATGCTGATCGGGCAGACGCTGCACCTCTCGTTCGCCGGCTACCTCGGCGACGCGGTGGTCCCCGCGCTCCTCGGCCTCGGCGTGGTGTGGGCGGTGGTGGCGGCCTCGGCGCGCGGCGCGTGGCTGCGGCCGACCGCGGTGCCGGCGGTCGAGGGGGTGAGCCTGAACCGCTGGCAGACCGGCAAGGGCCTGCTCGTGCTCGGCCTGCTCCTGCTCGGCTTCCTCTTCGCGCCGCTGCCGCGCGAGGTGCTCGCCCTCACCGCGGCGGCGGTGCTGCTGACCAGCCGGCGGATGGCGTCGCGCGACCTCCTCGGGCTGGTCGACTGGCACCTGCTCGTGCTCTTCGTCGGGTTGTTCGTGGTCAACTTCGCGCTCGCGGACTCGGGGACGCTGGCGGCGGCGACGCAGGCGCTGGCCCGCCGCGGCGTCGAGGTCGCCCGCCCCGGCGTGCTCTTCCCGCTCACCGTGGTGCTCTCCAACCTCGTCTCCAACGTCCCGGCCGTGATGCTGCTGCTGCCGCAGGCGAACGGTCCGCTCGCCGGGCCGCTGCTCGCCCTCGCGTCCACGTTCGCCGGCAACCTGATCATCGTCGGGTCGGTCGCGAACATCATCGTGGTGGACCAGGCGGCGCGTCTCGGGGTCCGCATCGGCTGGCGGCAGCACGCCCGCGTCGGCGTCCCGGTGACCCTCGCGACGCTGGCGATCGCGGCTGCGTGGCTCGCGCTCGTCGCCCGCTGAACCGCCGCCGAGGTGCCCGGCGCCGACCCCCTTGACAACATCGATTCTTGCCCTATCTTTAACTCGAGTATGGACACGGTCGTCTCACCTGACCAGCCTCCAAGTAGTACCCACCGCGTGAAGCGTTGTTCCGCGGCCGCAGGGAGAGTCTCCCCCATCGCGGCCGCGGTTGCTTTTCCCACCACGAGCATGCTCGCCACGGCGGCGTGCGGTCTGCCGTCGCCGCGGCTGAGCGCTGGCGGGACCCGAGCCTAAGGGGACGAGAGCCATGCTCCCGTGCCCCTCGAGGGCTTTTCTGCCGGGCCGGCAGCGGGTGGCCCCTAGAGCAGCAGAGCAGAGAGAGTCCGAGTCCCTGTCCACCCGAACCATGCGCAACGGACGTGACGCCTCCCGCTCCGGAGGTAGGAGATCATGAACGAAAACACGGCAGCTGCCGACCCACTGATAGCCGGCGCGCGGCGCGACGAGATCTGCCGGATCTTCGGCGAATCGTACGACCCCGCGCGCTGGAACGACTGGCGCTGGCAGATGCGCCACCGCTTCATCAAGCCGGAGCAGTTCGAGAAGCTGCTCCGCCTCACCGCCTCGGAGCGCCGCGGCCTGGCGATGACACACGAGAAGTTCGCCGTGGCGGTGACGCCGCACTTCGCCGAGCTCATCGACCCCGACGACCCCGACTGCCCGATCCGCCGGCAGGTCGTGCCGCGCGAGGAGGAGTTGCTCGTCGGCCCGGGCGACATGACCGACCCGTGCGGCGAGGACCACGACGAGGTCGTCCCCGGCCTCGTCCACCGCTACCCCGACCGCGTGCTCCTGCTCGCGCTCGACACCTGCGCGGCGTACTGCCGCTACTGCACGCGCTCGCGCCTGGTCAACCAGGGCGAGCTCGACCCGCTGCCGCGCCGGCTCGACGCGGTGGTCGCGTACCTCGAGGCGCACACCGAGGTGCGCGACGTGCTGCTCTCGGGCGGCGACCCGCTGCTGATGTCGGAGGACCGTCTCGACGAGGTCCTCGGCCGCATCCGCGCGATCCCGCACATCGAGTTCGTGCGCCTCGGCTCGCGCGTGCCGTCGTTCCTACCGCAGCGCATCACGCCGGAGCTGGTCGCGGTGCTGCGCAAGCACCGCGTCTGGCTGTCGCTGCACTTCTGCCACGCGCGCGAGATCACGCCGGACGTCGCCCGCGCCTGCGACCTGCTCGCCGACGGCGGCATCCCGCTCGGCTCGCAGACCGTTCTGCTCAAGGGCGTCAACGACGACGTGCAGACGCTCAAGGACCTCGTGCACGCGCTGCTCAAGGTGCGGGTGCGCCCGTACTACCTCTACCAGTGCGACCCGGTCGTCGGCACCGGCCACCTGCGCACCAGCGTCGCCAAGGGGATCGAGCTGATCTCCGGGCTGCGCGGCCACACCACCGGGTACGCAGTGCCGACGTACGTGATCGACGCCCCGGGCGGCGGCGGCAAGGTGCCGATCCAGGCCGAGACGATCGTCTCGTACGAGAACGGCCAGGCGCTGCTGCGCAACTGGGCGGGGCGGACGTACGCCTACGTGGACCCGGCGGAGCACGCCTAGGCGCATGGGCCTCGCGATCGGCCTCGCCTACGACCTGAAGGGCGACTACCTCGCGGCCGGGTTCTCCCCGGAGGACGTGATGGAGTTCGACGGCGAGGACACGCTCGCCGGCCTCGAGGAGGCGCTCGCCGGCCTCGGCCACCGCACCGAACGGGTCGGGCGCGGGCGGGAGCTGGCCCGCCGCCTCGCCGGAGGCGAGCGCTGGGACCTGGTGTTCAACATCTGCGAGGGGGTCTGGGGCCGCTCGCGCGAGGCGCAGGTGCCGGCGCTGTGCGAGCTGTTCGACCAGCCGTACACCTTCGCCGACCCGCTCACCTGCGCGCTCACGCTCGACAAGGCGATGGCCAAGCGCGTAGTGCGCGACCACGGGTTGGCGACGGCGCCGTTCGCGGTGGTCGCTTCGCCGCAGGACGCGGCCGCGGTCGAGCTGCCCGCGCCGCTGTTCTTGAAGCCGGTCGCCGAAGGCAGCTCGAAGGGGGTGACGGGCCGTTCGCTGGTGCGCGACCGCGGCGAGTTCGCCGCCACCTGCCGCGAGCTGCTCGAGCGCTTCCGCCAGCCGGTGCTGGTCGAGGCGTTCCTCCCCGGGCGCGAGGTCACGGTCGGGATCGTCGGCCACGGGGAGCGCGCCCGCACGGTCGGGGTGCTCGAGGTCTCGTTCACCGAGCACGCCGAGGCCGCGGCGTACACCGCGCTCAACAAGGAGGAGTACCAGGAGCGGGTCGCCTACCGCGTGCTCACCGACGACCCGCTGGCGGCGCCGGCACGAGCGCTCGCACTCGCGGTGTTCGCCGCGCTCGGCTGCCGCGACGCCGGGCGCGTCGACCTGCGCTGCGACGCGGCCGGGGTCCTGCACTTCCTCGAGGTCAACCCGCTTCCCGGCATCAACCACGTGCGCTCCGACCTGCCGATCATGGCGCGTCTCGGCGGCATGCCGTACGGCGCGCTGATCGGTGCCATCGTCGAGTCGGCGCGCGAGCGGTACCGGTTGTGAGCCTCCGCCCCGAGCGCGCCGTCATCGCGCACACCGCCGTCGATCCCGAGGCGGACCCCTCGACCGCCGACGTCCTCGACCAGGCGCGACTGTTCGCGGACGGCCTCGCCGCCCTCGGCGTCCCCCACACGACGGTCGCGGTGGAGGCGGGGCGGGTGTGGGACCATGCCCAGGCGCTGGCGGGGGCGATCGTCTGCAACCTGCTGGAGGCCCCGCCCGGGAAGCCGCAACTGCACGCCGCGGCGACCGCGGCGCTCGAGCTGCTCGGCGCACGGTTCACCGGTTCCCCCGCGGCCGCGCTGTGGCTGACGACCGACAAGCTGGCGACGCGGGCGGTGCTCGCCGCCGAGGGGCTGCCGGTGGCCGCCGGCGGGCGCCTCGACCCGGAGCGGCCGGAGCTGCTCGATCGCGTGCCGCCGCCGTGGATCCTCAAGCCGGCGTGGGAGGACGCCTCCGTCGGCCTGGAGGGCGACCCGGTGTGCGCCACGCGCGAACAGGCGGTCGCGCGCGGCCGGGCGCTGGCGGCGCGTTTTCCCGGCCAGCCGGTGCTGCTCGAGGCGTTCCTCCCCGGGCGCGAGTTCAACGTCTCGCTGCTCGCGACCGGCACCGGCGTCGAGGCGCTGCCGGTCGCGGAGATCGCCTTCGTCGATTTCCCCGCCGGGGTGCCGGCGCTGGTCGGCTACGAGGCGAAGTGGGCGACCGGCTCGTTCGAGGAGACGCACACGGTGCGCCGCTTCCCCGGACGCGAGGACGCGGCACTGCTCGGGCGCATCCGCGAACTGG
This sequence comes from Acidobacteriota bacterium, assembly GCA_027458945.1. Taxonomy (GTDB): domain Bacteria; phylum Acidobacteriota; class Thermoanaerobaculia; order Thermoanaerobaculales; family Thermoanaerobaculaceae; genus RBG-13-68-16. The sequence goes on along the minus strand of DAIDOU010000203.1, from coordinate 2,024 downwards.
CGCTGGCGTGCTGGCGGCCGTGCGGCCTCGCCGGCTACGCGCGCGTGGACCTGCGCCTCGACGTGGACGGCGCCCCCGCCATCCTCGAGGTCAACACCAACCCCTGCCTCGCCTCGGACGCGGGCTTCATCGCCGCGGCGCGCCAGGCCGGGATGTCCACCGCCGACGTGGTCGCCCGCATCGTGGCCGCCGCGTCCGGCCGGTGGTAGGCTTGTCGAGTCGCACGCCGCGAGGTGGAGGTTCGAGTGAAGATCCGCAACGAACTGCGTTCCGAGGACCGCGCGCCGCTGGTGGCGCTGCTGCAAGCGACAGGCTTCTTCAACGCACAGGAGCTCGAGGTCGCCCTCGAACTGGTCGACGACCGGCTCGCGCACGGCGAGGCGAGCCACTACCGCTTCCTCGTGCTCGAGGCCGGGGACGAGGTCGTGGGGTACGCGTGCTGGGGGCCGATCCCCGGCACACTCGCCTCGGCGGACCTGTACTGGATCGCCGTCCACCCCGGCCGGCAGGGGCAGGGGCTGGGCCGCACGATCCTCGACGCCGCCGAGACCGGGATCGCGCGCGAGGGACGCACGCGGGTGTACCTGGAGACCTCGTCACGGCCGCAGTACGCGCCGACGCGCGCGTTCTACCTGCGCTGCGGCTACGAGGTGGCCGCCGAGCTACCGGAGTTCTACGCGCCCGGGGACGGCAAGGTGATCTTCCTCAAGATCCTGCCGCGCCTGCACTGAGCGCCGGCCGGCCCGGCGCGGCACCGTCGCCGAACGGTCGTTTTCGCCGCGGTGGTGTTCTAGAATTGCGCACATGAGCCTCGCCGGACACCTGAGCGAACTCGCGCTCCCCGATCTCCTCCAGATCGTCGCGATGGCCGAGAAGACCGGCCGTCTCGACCTTTCCAACCGCGACGGGGAGGGCCTCATCGTCTTCCGCGGCGGGCGCATCATCTATGCCGCCTCGAACGCGGCGCGGGAGACGCTGGGCAGCATCCTGGTCTGCCGCCGTCTCGTCACCGAGGAGGTGCTGCGCCAGGCGCTCGAGCACCAGTTCCGCTCGCGCGAGGAGCGGCGGCTGGGGTCGATCCTGGTCGAGATGGGCGCGATCTCGCCGGAGGCGCTCGAGTCCGTGATCTACGAGCAGATCCAGCGGGTGGTCGGGGAGCTGGTCAAGTGGCGCGATGGGTACTTCAAGTTCGAGGCGATCGAGATCCGGGACCACGGCGAGATTGCGGTCGACGCGCGCGAGTTCCTCGTCGAATCGGGGTTCAACGCCCACCGGATCGCGATCGAGCTCTCGCGCATCGCCGACGAGGCGCGGCAGGCGCCAGCCGACGAGAGCCCGGCGCCGGCGGTGTTCGGCTTTACCCCGGTTTCGACACCTGCGACCTCGGCTTCCCCGGCCGGCACCGCCGCGCCGCAGCGCTCCTCGCTCGGCAACATTCTGGCCACCCGGCCGGCGCCGGCGCTGACCGCGGAGCGGTCGATGGAGCTGCTGCGCACCGGGAAGGCGTTCTTCAGCCGCGGCGTGCTCCTGCTCGTCGACCGCTACGGCCTCACCGGCGTCGGCCAGTTCGGTGTGCGCGACGGCGACGCGGCCGCGGACGAGGGCATCCGCAACCTGTGGCTGCCGCGCGGCGCCGCCTCGCTCCTCGTCGACGCGGCGACCGCCGGTGCGACGCGGCGCGGCCGGCTCGATCCGACCGAGGCCAACCAGCTGTTCGTGTCCGAGCTCGGCGGCGAGTGGCCGGTCGAGTCGGCGGCGGTCCCGGTGCGCGCTGGCGGCGAGCTGGTGGCCGTGCTCTACGGCGACACGATGCCGGCAGGAACGCCGCTGCCGTCGCTCGACCGACTCGAGGCGAAGCTGGCCGAGATCGGCGCTGCGATCGCCGCGGCCGAGCGGCCGGCCGCCGCAGCGACGCCCGTCAACTGACGACCGCCACGCTCACCGTGTGACCGGGTCGGGGCGGTCGGGGTCGAGCCCGAGGCCGATGACCGCGGCGGCCGCCTGCTCGGCGGGGATCGCGCCGG
>DAIDOU010000202.1 GCA_027458945.1 Acidobacteriota bacterium | reverse complement strand
GCGCTGATGGAAGCGGTCCACGACGTCGGTGATCTGCCGCCCGACCTGAGCCAGCGTCTCCCGCTGCGCCTGGCCGAGCGTCGCCTGCACGCGCCCCAGCTCGTCGCGCAGCGCCTGCTCCTGGCGCCGGCCGCGGGCCAGCTGCACGACGACGAGCACGACGATCACGGCCGCCAGCACGGCCACCACCGCGAGCAACTCCGTCATGCCACCCCTCCCTCGGTCGCACCCGCCGCCTGCTCGAGCAACGCCCGCACCTCCCGTTCGGCCGCCCCCGCCAGGGTACGCCGGTCCGCGTGCGGCGGCGGGATCGGCCGGCCGAAGCGAACCTCGGCGACGATGCGACGGCGCGAGACGAGGCGCCACGCGTGCGCGAGGAATCTCTCGCCCTTGAACCAGCCGACCACATCGAGGTTCCCATCGGTGACCGGGTCGCCGTCGATCGTGAGGTACCGGATCGCGGCCGGCACCACCGGCGCCCCGGCGTCCACCGCCGCCTGGAACAGGCCGCTGCGGAACGGCAGCAGCGCGCCGCCGCCGGCCGACGTCCCCTCCGGGAAGCCGACCACCGTCGCGACCGCGAGCGCCGCCGTCACCTGGGCTACGCCCCGGGCGCCGGCGCGCGCGTGCTGCCGGTCGATGAAGATCGACGCACCGGCGGCGGCGAGGCCGCCGAACACCGGCCAGCGCCGCATGTCGTGCCGCGCCGCGAACACGGCCGGAACGAGCGCGCCGACCGTCACGACGTCGATGTACCCCATGTGGTTGGCCACGACGAGCGAGCCCAGCGGCGGCCGCGGGCCGACCGGGCGCACCCGCAGGCCGAGGCAACGTGCCGCGAAACGGGCCCAGCGTGCGTTGTGCGGCGCGATCCGCCGCCAGCGCGCGGGATACGGCGCCAGCACGGCGCCGATCGCCCGCGCCACCACCAGCCACGACCCGATCACGAACACGACCAGCCGCGCAACCGCCCGCACCCGGCTCGCCAACCCCATGGCCCCTTGTATCACGGCCCGGGCCCCGCGAGGGAAAGCCGAAGCGTCGCGGCGGCGACAGAGCGAGGCGCGGAGGGTCGTCGAGACGATGGGAGCGGGCCGCCTCGTCCTCCGCTCCCTTGCTCCTCTGCTCCCCTGCTCGCCGGCCTCTTCGCTCCTCGGCTCCTCGGCCCTCCGCGGCTCGCTTTTCCCTCCCGCATCACGCGCGCGGGGTGGCTGAACGGGCCCGTTCGTGATAACTTTCACGTTGGACGCCGGCATCCCGGCGCCGGAGGCTTCCGATGTCCGATGTCCGACCGTTCCGGGCCCTGCGCCCACGTCCCGATCTCGCCGCGCGCGTCGCCGCGCCGCCGTACGACGTCATCAACTCGGAGGAAGCGAGGGAGATGGCGAACGGCAACGACGTCTCGTTCCTGCACATCAACAAGCCCGAGATCGACCTGGGGCCGGACGTAAGCCTGTACGACGATCGCGTCTACGCCAAAGGCGTCGCGAACCTGCGGCGGTTCATCGCCGAGGGCGTGTTCGTGCGCGAGGCCGAGCCGCGCTTCTACGTCTACCAGCAGCGCATGGGCGACCACGTCCAGGCGGGGATCGTGGGCGCGGCCTCGTGCCAGGAGTACGCGGACGGCCTGATCAAGCGCCACGAGTTCACCCGCAAGGACAAGGAGGACGACCGCACCCGCCACACCCACGAGCTCAACGCCAACGCCGGTCCGGTGTTCCTCACCTACCGCCAGCGGGCGGAGATCGACGCGATCGTGGACGGGATCCGAAAGGGCGAGCCGCTGTACGACATCGTGACCGACGACGGGATCGGCCACACCGTGTGGCTCGTGTCACCGGGCGAGACCGTGGCGCTGCAGCAGGCGCTCCGCGCGGTACCGGCGTTGTACGTCGCCGACGGGCACCACCGCGCGGCCTCGGCCGCGCGCGTCGGCCTCGAGCGCCGGGCGAGCAACCCTCGCCACCGCGGCGACGAGCCCTACAATTACTTCCTCGCCGTCCTCTTCCCCCACGACCAGCTGCGCATCATGGACTACAACCGCGTCGTGCGCGACCTAAACGCGCTGCCACCCGAGAGCTTCCTGGCGGCGGTCGGCAAGACGTTCACCGTCACCCCCACCGCCGAACCGCGTCCCGACGCGGTGCACCGTTTCGGGATGTACCTCGGCGGGCGCTGGTACCGTCTCGAGGCGAAGCCGGGAACGTTCCCCGCCGGCGATCCCGTGCGCTCGCTCGACGCCGCGATCCTGCAGGAGAACCTGCTGGCGCCGGTCCTCGGCATCGCCGATCCCCGCACCGACACGCGCGTCGACTTCGTCGGGGGGATCCGCGGCCTGGGGGAACTCGAGAAGCGCGTGGCCGGCGGGTGGGCCGCCGCGTTCGCCCTCTTCCCCGTCTCGCTCGAACAGCTGATGGCGGTCGCCGACGCGGGGCTGGTCATGCCGCCGAAGTCCACTTGGTTCGAGCCGAAGCTGCGCTCGGGCCTGCTCGTGCGCACTCTCGACACCTGGTAGGGGCCGGGCGCCCCGGAAGAAAGAGAGGCTGCCATGTTCATCCTGATCTGTGACGCGTTCGACGGCTCGCTTCCCGAACGTCTCAAGCGGTTCGGCGAGGTGACGGACGATGTGACCAGGCTCCCCGAAGCGGAGGTGGCGCTGGTGCGCTCGAAGACCAAGTGCACAGCCGAATGGCTCGCCGGCGCGCCGAAGCTCAAGCTCATCATCCGCGGCGGCGTCGGCCTCGACAACGTCGACATTAAGGCCGCGAAGGAGCGCGGCGTCGAGGTGCGCAACACGCCGGCCGCGTCGGCGGTCGCGGTGGCCGAGCTCACCATGTGCCTGATGCTGGCCGTGCCCAACAAGCTCGTCGAGGCGCACAACGCGCTCAAGGCCGGGAAGTTCCTCAAGAAGGAGATCAAGCGCACCGAGCTGTTCGGCAAGACGCTCGGCCTCGTGGGGATCGGCCGCATCGCGTCCGAGGTGGCCCGGCGCGCCGCCGCGTTCGGCATGCGGGTGCTGGCGTTCGATCCCTTCGTGAAGCACTCCGACGTCGCGATCATGGTGCCGACCGTGAAGGAGCTGTTCGGCCAGGCCGACTACCTCTCGCTGCACGTGCCGCTCACCGACGACACGAAGGGGATGGTCAACGCCGCCGCGATCGCCACGATGAAGGACGGCGTCGTCATCGTCAACACCGGCCGCGGCAAGTGCATCGTCGAGGAGGATCTCGCCCAGGCGCTCGCCAGCGGCAAGGTCGGCACCTACGCCACCGACGTGTGGTACTCGGACCCGCCCGACCCGACCAGCCCGCTGCTGGCCGCGCCGAACGTCCTCATGACCCCGCACATCGGCGCCAATTCGAAGGAGAACCTGCTGCGCATCGGCGACGAGGTCGTCGCACTGCTGGAAAAGTGGGACAAGTGACCGTGGTCCGTGGTCCATGGTCCGCGGTCCAAAGGGAGGCTGCGATGAGTCACAGGGTCATCAACTTCTATGCCGGACCGGCGGGGTTGCCGCTGCCGGCCCTCGAACGTGCCCAGGCCGAGCTGCTCGATTTCATGGGGACGGGGATGTCGGTGATGGAGATCTCCCACCGCGCCAAGGAGTACGACGCGGTGCACAACGAGGCGATCGCCCTCGTCAAGGAACTGCTCGCGGTCCCCGACAACTACAAGGTCCTCCTGCTCCAGGGCGGCGGCAACCTGCAGTTCGCGATGCTGCCGATGAACCTGCTCCACTCCGGGCGCAAGGCCGACTACATCGTCACCGGCTCGTGGGCGAAGAAGGCGTTCAAGGAGGCCAAGATCGTCGCCGGCGACGCCGCCCGCGTCATCGCCACCACCGAGCCGGAGAAGTTCAAGCGCCTCCCGCGGCCGGACGAGATCAAGGTCAACGCGGACGCCGCGTACGTTCACCTCTGCTCGAACAACACGATCTACGGCACGCAGTGGAAGACGTTCCCCGCCACCGGCGGAGTCCCGCTGGCGGCCGACATGTCCTCCGACTTCATGTGGCGGCCGTTCGACGTCAAGCCGTTCGGCTTCATCTACGCCGGCGCGCAGAAGAACCTCGGACCTTCCGGTCTCGTCGTCGCGGTCATCCGCGACGACGTCCTCGCGATGTGCTCCGACAAGCTGCCGACGATGCTGCAGTACAAGGTCCACGCCGACAAGAACTCGCTCTTCAACACGCCGCCGTGCTTCTCGATCTACATCCTGCGCAACGTGCTCGCCTACAACAAGTCGATCGGCGGCCTCGCGGCGATCGAGAGGAACAACCG
>DAIDOU010000201.1 GCA_027458945.1 Acidobacteriota bacterium | reverse complement strand
GCCGGCGCCCAGGCGCCGAGGCCGCGGAACAGCGTGTCCATGCGCTCGACCTTGTCCTTGAGCGTGCCGCCCTTGAACATGTCGAACAGGCCAAAGGCGTTGGCCGCCACGATCACGGCGACGAGAACGGCCGCGACCACGGCGAGCTTGAGCCAGGGCCGGTCGCCGCTCCCGACGTTACCGGTGCCGTTCTTCTGTGTGCCCATGACCACCCCCACGATTGGACCGCCTGGAGTTCCAGAGGGAAGGGAAGCGGCCGGCCCGGCGAACCGGGCCGGCCCGGAGGTCTACTTCTTCTCGGTCAACGCCTTCTGCCACGGCGCCGGAGTGAGGTCGGGGCAACCCTTCTCGATCGGCAGGCTCGAGTCCTTCGACCAGCCGATCCAGGAGCTGTCGTAGTTGTGCAGCTGGTCGACCGGCCACCCCATCAGGTAGAGGGCGAAGATGCCATGCGTGGTGCGCACGCCCGACTGGCACATGAAGTACTGCTGCTTGCTCGGATCGAAGCCGAACTTGTCGAGGACACGCTGCATCTCGGCCGCGTTCAGCCACTCCATCTCGTTGTTCTTGGTCATGAAGTTCGGCCAGTCGCACTGCACGTCCCAGGGGACGCGGCCGGCGCGGAACGCACCCTTCTTGATCGTGTCACCGCAGAACTCCGCGTTGCCGCGGTTGTCCCACAGCTGGGCGTCGGTGCGGTCCTTCAGACCGAGGATCTCCGGCGTGTCGACGCGCAGCGTCGGGAACGTGACCTTCGCGACCCAGGTGCCCTTGTGCGTCGCCTTGCCGCGGCTGAACATGTCGGTTTCGTAGCCGGCGTCCTTCCACCCCTGAATGCCGCCGTCGAGGACGCGCACGTCGGTCTTGCCGTAGTAGTAGAACGCCCACCAGACCCTGGTGGCGTCGTACTGGTTGTCGTAGACCACGACGGTCGAATCCGGATCCACGCCGAACCCCTGCATCAGCTTGGTGAACCCTGCGGGCTGGAGCAGGTTGTCGGTCACGCCGCCCATTGTGTCAGCCGGCGCCTCGTAGTCGCCGCGCCACATCTGGATCGAGCCCGGGATATGCCCTTCGAAGTACTGGGGCACGCTGGCGACCGCGATCACGACGAGCTTGGGGTCCTTGGCGTCGATCAGCCCCTTGAGCTCCTGCGGCGTGATGAGCGCTTCGCCGCGCGCGAACCCCTTGTACTTGGCGGCTTCGGCCCCGGCGCCGGCGGCGAGCGCGAGAGCCAGGACCACGGTGACAGCGATGAGCGAGTCTTTTTTCATACTCTCCAATCCCTCCCTTGCTGTTTGCCGGCCGCACGGTGCCGCAAGCCTGCCCGCGCCCGGCGTTCGCTGGCCACAATTGCAACTGGCGTGCCACCTTCCCCGGCGCGCTCCAAACGGCTGGCGATCCCCGCGTTGCTGCGGGCCGCCGCTCTGTAACCTTGGTTTGGCGCGACAGCTGCGCGGTCGCCCGACGCTGATGCCGGGAGACGGTGCCGCGGCCGGTCTCGAGCTGGTGTGGCCGGCGGCACGAGCGCAGCGCTATGCGGTAACCGCCTGTTCCGATTTCGTGACGCGGGGGGCCGCTTCGCTACGGAGCGGGAGCACGAGGCGGAACGAGCTTCCCTCGTCGAGGCGGCTGTCGGCCTCGGCCCGCCCGCCGTGGGCCTCGGCGACCTCCTTGACGATCGCCAGGCCGAGCCCGGTGCCCTCGGGCGTGTGCCGCCGCGCATTGGCCGCGCGGGCAAACTCGACGAACAGGCTGGCGAGGAACTCCGGAGGGATGCCGATGCCGTGGTCGCGGACCTCGACCACACCGTCGGCGCCGTCGCGCCGCACGTCGAGCTCGACGGTGCCGCCGGGGCGGGAATACTTGATCGCGTTGTGCACGAGGTTCTCGATCGCGTACTCAAGGTCGGGAGGCACGCCGCGAGCGAGCACCACGTCGGCGTCGTAGCGGCTCACGATCGTGATCTGCCGCGCCTCGGCCTGCGGCGTGAGCGCGTCGGCGACGTCGACGGCGAGCTGCGCGAGGTTCACCCCGGAGGCCCATGGCGCGCGCTGCATCGCCTCGCGCAGCTTGGCGAGCTCGAGCAGGTCGCTGACGATGCGCAGCAGCCCCTCGACGCGCTCGACCGCGCCCGAGATCAACCTCCGGGCCCGCGGCGAGGCGGGGTCGACGTACCCTTCGCGCACGACGTCGAGGCTGGTCTTGACGGTCGCGAGAGGGGAGCGGAGCTGGTGCGCCGAGAGCAGCATGAAGCGCGACTTGCGCGCCTCGATCGCGCGCATCTGCTCGAGCAGCGTTTCGAGCTCGGCCGTCTTGTCGCGCAGCTCCTCGGCGAGCCGGAACACCCGCACGCCCCGCTCCTTCAGCCGCGACGAGACGGTGGCGGTGAGGTAGACGGTCAGGCCGAGGGCGCACGCGAACGTGCCGAGGACGGCGAACCGCATCTGCAGCGGGATCGGCGGGTGCCCGAGCGTCCCGGCGGGGCCGACGAAGAGCGCGGCGCAGGACAGCCACACGCCCGCGGCGACGGCGGCCATCGTGCGCGCCGACAGCATGATCGTCCCGATCACCATGTGGAAGGTGAAGAACGGCAGGAACGGACTCGCCGGGCCGCCGGTTAGGTGTACCAGAAAGATAAGAGCGGCGAGGTCGATCAGGATCTGGATCAGAGTGACGCGCGCGAGCCCGCCGTACTCCGCGCGCTCACCGCGCCGCCAGCCGACGAGCAGGGCGTGGAGGACGCCGTTGTACGCCAGCACCGCGAGCGCGACGAGCCAGACGCGGCCCCACGCCTGCGGCATCCCGAAGCGGGGCGCGGCGGCGGCGAAAGCGAGCAGCGCGAGGCCGGCGGCCCAGCGCAAGCGCACGAACCAGGCGATGCGGTCGAGCAGCTCGGCCGCGAAGATGCGCCTGAGCTCGCCGTTGACGAACGTCAACCTTACCCCACCAGCTCGCCGAGCGTGGCGAGCAACACCTCGGGCGCGACCGGCTTCTGCAGGTAGCGATCGTAGGGAAACCAGCTCTCGCCGATCTCCATGCGGACGTTGAACACCTCGTCCACGCCGGTCAGCATCACGATCGGGATTGCGCGCGTCTCGTCGCGGCTGCGCAGCGTGCGGGCCACATCGAACCCCTCGGAGAGGTGGTCCATCATGACGTCGAGCACCACCACGTCGGGCGGAGCCGCTGCGATCGCCGCCAACGCCTCGCCGCCGTTGGTGGCCGTGCGCACCTCGTAGCGGCCCTCGAGCACCGCCGACACGGCGTCCACGAAGACCGCGTCGTCGTCAACGAGCAGGACGCTCTTCCGTTCCATCGCTTCACCTCGCGCTAGGCTTCGTCCACCGCTGCCAGCCCGCTC
>DAIDOU010000200.1 GCA_027458945.1 Acidobacteriota bacterium | reverse complement strand
GCCACGTTCCGGGTGGCGCCGTACGCGCTGCGTCGCGCCGGCATCGCGGACCGCGCCGCGGAGCTCGCGGCGCTGGCGGTGCGCCTGGCGCGCGAGGGCGCGGCCGCCGCCGGGCGCGACGCGCTCGTCCTCGCCTCGCAGACCACGCTCGAGGACTGCTACCGGCCCGACCTGGTCCCCGACGACGCCACGCTCGCGCGCGAGCACGCCGCCACCTCGCAGGTCCTCGCGGACGCCCGGCCCGACGCGATCCTGGTGGAGACGGTCAACACCGCCCGTGAGGCCCGCGCCGCCGCGACGGCCGCGGGCGCCACCGGCCTGCCCGTGATCGTGAGCTTCGTCTGCCGCCGCGGCATGCTGCTCTCGGGCGAGGAGCCCGGCGATGCCGCCGCCGAGGTCGAGCTCCCCGGCGTCGTCGCGATCGGCGTCAACTGCACCTCCGTCGAGGAGACGCTGTCGGCGCTGATCCGGGTCGCCGCCGCGACCACGCTCCCGCTCGTCGCCTACGCCAACAACGCCTGGCACGCCGCCGACTCGCCGTGGCTGGCGGCGGAGCCGGTGCCGCCCGAAGGGTTCGCGTGCCGCGCCGCCGCCTGGGCCGCGGCCGGCGCGCGCCTGGTCGGGGGGTGTTGCGGCACCGGCCCCGAACACATCGCGGCGATCGCCGCCAGGCTCGCCCCCGAGCGGGGCTAGAATGCCGGTGTGCGCCAGCTTCCCGAGCCGTACGCCAGCCACCTGCCGCCGCTGCTCGCGGCCGCCCTCGCCGAGGACCTCCCGGACTTGACCGGGACCGCGGTGTTCGGCCCCGACGAGACGACCTCCGCGGTCCTGATCGTCAAGGCGCCGGGCGTGCTCGCCGGCGTGCCGGCGTTCGCCGCCGCGTTCGAGTTCCTCGACGCGCGCTGCCACGCGGAGGCGCACCGCGACGACGGTGACGCCGTCGTCCCGGGCGAGGAGGCCGTCACCGTCCGCGGCCCGGCGCGGGCGCTGCTCGCCGCCGAGCGCACGGCGCTCAACTTCGTCACCCGGCTCTCGGGCGTCGCGACGCTGACCCGCCGCTTCGTCGACGCGGTCGCCGGGACGCGCTGCACGGTCCTCGACACGCGCAAGACGACCCCGGGGTGGCGCGCCCTGGAGAAGCATGCGGTCCGCTGCGGCGGCGGGTCCAACCACCGCATGGGCCTGTTCGACGTCGCCATGCTCAAGGACACCCACCTCGCCGCCGCCGGCTCGATCACCGCCGCGGTGGCGAAGGTGCGCGAACGTTGGGGCGGCGCGGTGCCGCTCGTGGTGGAGTGCGCCGATCCCGCGATGGTCGAGGAGGCGCTGGCCTGCAAGGTGGGACACATCATGCTCGACAACATGGATCTCGCGGCGGTGCGCGCCGCCGTCGCCTTAGTCGCCGGGCGCGCCAAGGTCGAGGTCTCCGGCGGCGTCGGCCTGGCGACGGTGCGTGCGCTCGCCGAGACGGGCGCCGACTTCGTCTCGGTCGGCGCGCTCACCCACTCCGCGCCGGCGCTCGACCTCTCCCTGCAGGTGCGGCCGTGAGCCTCGCCGACCGCGAGCGCTGCGACGTCCTGATCCTGGGGACCGGTGTGGCCGGCCTCGCCGCCGCTCTGACCGCCGCGCGGGGCGGCGCCGAGGTCCTGCTCCTGTGCCGCACCCCCGACCCGGCGGCGACCAACACCTGGCGCGCCCAGGGCGGCATCATCTTCCGCGGCGAGGCCGATTCGCCCGAGCTACTCGCCAACGACATCCTCACCGCCGGCGCCGACTACGGCCTCGCCGAGGCCGCGTGCTTCCTCGCCGAGGAGGGGCCGGCCGCCGTGCAGGAGTGGCTCCTCGACCGGTTGCACGTGCCGTTCGACCGGCGCCCCGACGGCACGCTCGACCTGGCGCTCGAGGGCGCGCACTCGGTGCCGCGCATCATCCACGCCGCCGACAAGACCGGCGCCGCGATCGAGCAGGCGCTCCTCGCCGAGGTGCAGCGGACGCCGGGGGTCCGCATCGAGCCGAACGCGCAGGCAATCGACCTGCTGACCACCCACCACCACTCCCGCCGCGCCGTGGATCGCTACGCGCTCGACAACCGCTGCCTGGGCGCGTACGTGATCGAGACGGCGAGCACACGCGTCCACACCGTGCTGGCCCCCTCGACGGTGATCGCCACCGGCGGCGCCGGCGCGCTGTACATCCACACCTCGAACCACCCCGGCTCGATCGGCTCCGGCTTCGCCATGGCCTCCCGTTCAGGGGCGCGGCTGCTCAACCTCGAGTTCATCCAGTTCCACCCCACCTGCCTGTTCGTCCCGGGCGCGCCGCGCTTCCTCATCACCGAGGCGCTGCGCGGCGCCGGCGCGCACCTGGTCAACCACGAGGGCGAGCGGTTCATGCTCAAGAGCCACCCGCTCGGCGAGTTGGCGCCGCGCGACGTGGTCGCGCGCGGGATCGTCGACGAGCTGCACCGCACCGACTCGGAGTGCGTCTTCCTCGACCTCGGCGAGCGCGGCGACGAACTGGCGGCGCACTTCCCCAACGTCAGGGAGAACTGCCTCGAGTACGGCATCGACATCCGCCGCGAGCGCATCCCCGTGGTTCCGGCGGCGCACTACACCTGCGGCGGCATCGTCTCCGATCTGGCGGGGCGCACCACCGTCCCCGGGCTGTACGTGGCCGGCGAGGCGGCGTGCACCGGGGTCCACGGCGCCAACCGCCTGGCCTCCACGTCGCTGCTCGAGGGGCTCACGTTCGGCCTGGCGGCCGGCCGCGACGCCGCC
>DAIDOU010000199.1 GCA_027458945.1 Acidobacteriota bacterium | reverse complement strand
CGCGACGGGCCGCGGATGCCGGACTCGGCCGTGGCGGGAAGCTCCGCGAGCGCGACCGCCCGCGAGAGCACCAGGACCCGCCCTTCCTCGCCGGGCGGCAGCGCCCGGTCGTGATCGTCGACCACCAGCACCTGCACGCGCTCCATCGCCGTGCCGACGGTCCCGGCCCGGTGCGCCGCCAGCCGGCTGCGGTCGTACGTGATCCCCCCGCACTCGGAGCTTCCGTAGAAGACGTGCACCTTGCGCCCGGTCACGGCGTGGAACGCCCGCGCGTCGTGCGGCGCCAGCGGCGCCCCGGCCGCCAGGCAAACCCGGAGGCTGGGAAGGTCGGGCAGGTCTCCGAGCGTGGCCAGCGTCCGGATCATCGCGGGCACCGCGGGGAAGTGGGCCACGCGCGCCGCCGCGAGGGTGTGGGCCAGCGCCGCCGGTAACGCGCAGGTTGGAAAGGCGAGCGGCGTTCCGGCGAGTAGGAGCGGGACCAGGCAGTTGCCGATGCCGTACGAATGCGTGAGCGGGATCGCGGCCGCGGTCACGTCGCCGCCGCCGAACCCCATCGTGCGCATGATCTGGGCCGTGTCGGCGGCGAGCTGGCGCACGCCGACCGCCACCGCTCGCGGCGCCCCGGTCGATCCCGAGGTCAGCTTGAGGATCGCGGTGGCGTCGGGGAGCACGACCGGCGTCGTCTGCAGCGATGCGACGACCGCGGTTCCCGCCTCGCACCGTGCGGTCGCGGCGGGCGGCAACCGCTCCGGCGTCACCACGACCCAGGCCGCGCCCGCCGCGGTCGCGCAGCGCTCGATCTCGTCGGCCGGGGCGGCCGCGTCCACCAGCGCCACCCGCGCCGGCAACAGTCTGAGCGCGGCGAACGCGCGCACGAACTCGGGCCCGTTCGGCAACGAGAGCACCACGGTCGCCCCCGGACGGACGTGCGCAGCGAACGCGGCGCGCTGCGCCTCGATCCCGGCCGCCAGAACGGCGCGGGTCGCCAGGACCTCGCCGTCAGGGCCGACGAGCGCCGGCGCCTCACCCGCGCGGCCGGCGAGCGCGAGGAAGCGCCGTGCGATCGGGCACGGCGCCTCAGGCATCGGAGCCCCGCATGCGGGCGAGCACCTTGGCCACGGTCGCTTGCGCCCTCTCCTCGTAGAACCGTTGCAGCACCGAGCGCACCTCCGGGTGGGTTGCGGCGATGTGGTCGAGGTCCTGGCGCGAAACCTCGATCACGGTCACCTCACCGCGGGCCACGATCGTGGCCGTGCGCGGCCGGCCCGTGAGCACGGCCACCTCGCCGAAGAACTCACCGGCCCCGAGCCGGGCGAGGACCAGGTCGTGCCCAGCCGGGTCGGTGGTCTGGACGTCGACCTCGCCCTCCTCGATGAGGAACCACGAGGCACCGCTCTCGCCCTCGCGCACGATCGTGTCGCCGCGCGCGAACGAGCGCACGGACGTGGTGGAGAGCAGCTCCTCGAGCGCCGCGGCCGAGAACTCGGCGAAGAAGCGGGAGGCCGCGCGTTCCCTCTCCGCCTGTCCGGCCGCGTCGGCGACCTGGCCGGGGCCTGCGGCCTCCGGCGGTGCCGGCGCCGTCCGCCCGGTCCGGGGGGGTGCCGTGGCCCGCCGCAACTTGGCCCGCTCGGTGCGCTCGCTCTCCTGCTGAGCGGAGATCAGGCTGGCGAGTTCCCGGGTGGCTTCCTGGCGCGTCGGGTCGAGACGCAGCACCTTGTTGATGACCGCGATGGCGCGGGCGTAGAAGCCCTGCTCGGCCCAGTGCCTCGCCAGGGTGCGGTACACCTCGATCGCCTTCTCGCGCTCGTCCGCAAGCGCGAGGACCTCGGCCTGGCGGAGCAGCAGGTTGAGGTTCTCGGGGCGGCGCTTGATCTCCTCGGCGATCGCCTCAAGCGCGGTCCCGTAGTCGCGGTTGGCGAGGTAGTGGTCGAGGTTCTCGAACCGCGGCTTGCCCTTGGCCATCACGACCACCCCAACCGGGCGGCGATCGCCGCCGCGGCGGCCCGCGCCTCGCGGCGGAGGGCGGCACCGTCCACGCTCACGAGCGCTCCGTCGGCAACGACGGGGCGTCCGTCGACCACGACGTGCCGCACCGCCTCGATGCCGCCGCCGAAGACCACCATCGCGGCGGGGTCGGCGACCGGCTCCATCGCCCACGACGAGCAACCGAGGACGACGAGGTCCGCTTTCCAGCCGGGCTCGAGGCGCCCGACCCGCTCGAGACCCAGCAGCTCCGCGCCGCGCCAGGTCGCCATCTCCAGCACCGTCCACGGATCGACCGCGCCCGCGCCGTGGGCGAGGTTGTGGATCGTCCCGGCCAGCGCCATCTCGTGAAACACCGAGAGGCGGTTGTTGCACGGCGGACCGTCGGCGCCGAGGCCGACACGGACGCCGCCCGCGAGCATCCGCGGCAGATCGGCGATCCCCGAGGCGAGCTTGAGGTTGGCGCCGGGGCAGTGGGCGACGCCGGTGCGGTCGCGGGCGAGGAGTGCGAACTCCTCATCGTCGAGGTGGATGCAGTGCGCGAGCACGGCGTCGGGTCCGGTGATGCCGGCGTGCGCCAGGGCGGCGACGTTGCCGGCCCCGGTCCGCGCTCGCACCGCCCTGGTCTCGTCGGGGTTCTCGCTCGCGTGGGTGTGGAGGAGGTACCCATGCCGGCGGGCGAGCGCCACCGCGCCGTGCAGCAGCTCGTCCGAGCACGACAGGACGAAGCGAGGCGCCACCGCGTAGCGGAGGCGGCCGCCGCAGGCGCCGTGCCAGCGCTCGCCGAGCGCCTCGGCCGCGGCGAGCGAGGCGTCGGTGTCCTCGAGCAGTCGGCGTGGGGCGCCGTCGCCGACGTCCATGTGGCACTTGCCCGAGGTCAGGCGGATGCCCAGCTCCTCGGCGGCGAGGAAGATCGCGTCCTGGCCGTGGGTGGTGCCCATGTCGAGCGCGGCGGTCGTCCCTCCGGCCAGCAGTTCGGCGATCCCGAGACGCGCCGCCGCCGCGATCTCGTGCTCCTGAAGGGCCGCCTCGTACGGCCAGATGCGTTCGCCCAGCCACGCCAGCAGCGGTCGGCCCTCGGCGCGGTGCCTGGCCAGGCTCTGCACCACGTGCACGTGGGCCTGGACGAACCCCGGCAGAACCAGGGCGTCGGTCGCGTCCAGGCGCGCCGCGCCGTCCGCCGGCAGTCCGCACCCGACCGCGGCGATGCGGCCGTCGCGAACGAGGACGTCGGCGACTCGCGCCTCGCCGGCGGCCGTCATCGGGACGACGGTCCCGCCGTGGACCAGCAGCGGCCGGGTGGTGCTCATGGGGTGTCGATTCTCGTAGCCGGCACGCCCCGTGTCAATTCCTGAGCAAACCTCTGTCTGGACGCTCCCCGGCCGGGCCGGGCCTGGCGTCTATACTGGCCACGTGCGCGGTGGACTCCGTCTCGGGCTGGGCCACATGGTGGCGTTCGTCATCGTGGCCCTGGTCCTCAATGCCCAGTTCACCTGGTGGGTCGTCTACTCGCTGCGCGACAACCGGGAGCGCCTCGACCTCGAGCGCAGCCTGGTGGAGTCGCAGATGCGGCTCGCCGCGACGCGGCTGGAACTCCAGCTCCTCGAGGCGGAACGCTCGATCAGCACGGTGCCGTCGGGCGTGATCCCGCTGGCGGTGCCGCCGTTCGTCGAGGTCCGGGTCGTCGATGTGATGGAGCCGGCGCACGCCGGCGCGCCGCCGGCCGCCGCCGGCCGGTGGGTTCAGCGCAACGGCCGGCTCGTCCTCGACCTCCCTCTCGGCCGCGGGCGGTCGGCGCTCGCCTTCCTCGACCCGCAGGCGCCCTACCGCTGGCTTGCCGCCACCGACCCCGACCTGCAGATCGTCGAGCGCGGCACGGTGCAGGAGGGGAGGCCGAGCGTCCATCTTGCCGCTCCGCTGGACGGCTTCTCGGTCACCCCCGAGTACCGCCACTGGAAGGAGCTGCTGCGCCGCTACCGGCAACGGGTCGTCGGCGTCCTCCTCGAGGGGGCCGCGTTCCTCGCGGCGATCGTCACGGCCGTGGGTCTGCTCTGGCGCGTCATGCGCCGCGAGGGGGCCTACGAGCGGCAACACCAGAACTTCATCTCGGCGGTGACGCACGAACTCAAGACCCCGATCGCCGGGATCCGCCTCGCGCTCGAGACCGTGCTCTCGGGAAGGGTCGACGACGACGGCCGCAAGCGTTTCCTCGGCAACGCCCTGGCCGATTCCGAGCGGCTCGCCGACCTGGTAGAGAAGGTGCTCGAGGTGACCCGGTACGCGGGTGGGGCCCACCGCCTGCGGATGAGTCTGGGCGACCTCTCCCAGCTCGTCGAAGAGGAGGTGGTGGCGGCCGAGCGGCGCGCCGCGGCGAGGGGCGTGACGGTGGAAGCCGACGTCGTCCCCGGCGTACAGGCGACGTTCGACCCGGAGGCGATCGCGATCGTGATCTCGAACCTCATCGAGAACGCCCTCAAGTACGCCGACAGCGGCGAACCGCGGGTCGGGATCCGGCTCGCCGTCGAGGGGGGCGAAGCGGTGCTCGAGGTGCGCGACAACGGGGTCGGAATCGCGGCCTACGAGCTGGAGTCGATCTTCAAGGCGTTCTACCGCGCCGGTGATGAAGTAACGCGGCGGACCCCGGGCACCGGGATCGGTCTGTTCGTGGCGCGCGAGATCGTCGAGGGGCACGGTGGCAAGCTGACGGCGTCGAGCCCGGGGCCGGGGCGCGGCGCCACGCTGCGCTTGGCGCTGCCGGGGGCCGAGGTACTACCCGAGGACGAGGAATCCGAGTACAGTGGCGGGAACGAAACGAGGTGAGCGATGGCGAGTCGCATCTTGATCGTCGAGGATGAGCGGCATCTGGCCGAGGCGTTGGCGCACAACCTGAGGTTCGAGGGGTACGAAACCGAGGTCGTCGGCGACGGCGAGGGCGCGCTCGACCGCCTCGCGGCCGAGGATTTCGACCTCGCCGTGCTCGACGTTATGCTCCCCGGCATCTCGGGGTTCGACGTCTGCCAGCGGCTGCGCGAGGCCGGGAACCGGGTTCCCGTGCTGTTCCTGACCGCGCGCAGCGCTGACGCCGACCGCCTCGCCGGGTTGCGCCACGGCGCCGACGACTACATGACCAAACCGTTCCTGCTCGAGGAGGTCGTGCTGCGCATCCGCGGCATCCTGCGGCGGCAGGAGTGGTACCAGACGCCGGTGGCCGAGCGCGGGATCTTCAAGTTCGGCGGCAACGAGGTCAACTTCCGCACGTTCAAGGCCAAGGGCCCGCGCGGCGAGGTGGAGCTGACCGAGAAGGAGTGCATGCTGATGAAGCTGCTGGTCGAGCGCCAGGGGCAAGTCGTCTCGCGCGAGCTGATTCTCGAGCGGGTGTGGGGGTACAAGTACGGCTCCTCCTCGCGCACGATCGACAACTTCATCGTGCGCCTGCGGCGCTATTTCGAGACGGATGCGAGGCGGCCGCAGTACATCCACTCGGTGCGGGGGGTGGGGTACCGGTTCACCCCCGAAGGCGAACCCTCCTCGTAGGGGCGCTGCCGATAGCGGACCGTCTGCTGCGTTGCCCTTCGGCGGTTCGCATGCTTCCATGAGAAGGCCTGAGGATGTCAAGGCCGCCGTGGCGGCCTGGTGGGGAGGCGGGCGGCGAGCGTGAGGGTCGAGCTCTCGAGGCCGCCGCGGCCGAGCCGGATCAGCATGCTTCCATCCGCACTGTTGGCGCGTCCGTTGCGGGGCGCTGTGCACGTTGGGGTCCATCCAGCACGGGTGCTGCAATCTCACGTTCGGTGTTCCGGTCAGGCGAGGAGAGCCACCCGATCGGACCAGGCATTCGATCGCAGTCACCCGGACTGGGCGATGGGCTCGGGCAGCGACAGGGCGAGGGCGTGGCATGAAGGGGCGTCTTCCTAGTCGGCGTCGTTGGTCGTGTCAGGCCGCATGGTGAGCCCTGGCGACGCGGTTGAGGTTGTGGAAGGGATCGTAGGTGGCCTGGTCAACCCAGAGGCGGTGGAGGAGGACGGCGAG
>DAIDOU010000198.1 GCA_027458945.1 Acidobacteriota bacterium | reverse complement strand
CTCGGCGCCGGTCCGATCCGCATCGGCCAGGCGTGCGAGTTCGATTACTCCGGCGTGCAGGGCGTGCAGGCGCTGCGCGAGGAGGGGCTGCGGGTCGTCCTCGTCAACTCCAACCCGGCGACGATCATGACCGACCCGGAGCGCGCCGACGCGACGTACGTCGAGCCGATCACGGCCGAGGTCGTGACCACGATCCTCGAGCGGGAACGCTGCGACGCGCTGCTCCCCACGCTCGGCGGGCAGACCGCGCTCAACGTGGCGGTCGAGCTCGCGGCGTCGGGAGCGCTCGACCGGCTCGGCGTGCGCCTGCTCGGCGCCAGCGTCGACGCGATCCGCACCGCGGAGGACCGCGAGCGGTTCCGCGAGGCGATGCGGCGCGCCGGGCTGCCGGTGCTGCCTTCGGTGACCGTGACCTCGCTGGCGCACGCCGGGGAGGCGGCGGAGGTCGTCGGCTTCCCCGCGATCCTGCGCCCCTCGTTCACACTCGGCGGCACCGGCGCGGCGATGGTCTACAACCGCGACGAGTACCGCTCGGCGATCGCCGCCGCGCTCGCCGCCAGCCCGGTCGGCGAGGTGCTGGTCGAGCGCTCGGTCGAGGGGTGGAAGGAGTTCGAGCTCGAGGTGATGCGCGACCGCGCCGACACGGTCGTCGTCGTGTGCTCGATCGAGAACCTCGACGCGATGGGCGTGCACACCGGCGACTCGATCACGGTGGCGCCGGCGCTCACCCTCACCGACAAGGAGTACCAGGTGCTGCGCGACGCGGCCGCGACCTGCCTGCGCACGGTCGGCGTCGAGACCGGCGGCGCCAACGTGCAGTTCGCGGTGCACCCGGGCACCGGCGAGTGGGCCGTGATCGAGATGAACCCGCGCGTGTCGCGCTCGTCGGCGCTGGCGTCCAAGGCGACCGGCTTCCCGATCGCGCGCATCGCCGCCAAGCTGGCGCTCGGCTATCGCCTCGACGAGATCACCAACGCGATCACGGGCTCGACGCCGGCCTCGTTCGAGCCGGCGCTCGACTACGTCGTGGTCAAGGTCCCGCGCTTCGCGTTCGAGAAGTTCCCGGGAGTCGCCGACGCACTCGGCACCTCGATGAAGTCGGTGGGCGAGGTGATGGCGATCGGCGCCGGCTTCGAGGAGGCGCTGCTCAAGGCGGTGCGCTCGCTCGAGCTCGGGCGCGCGGGGCTCGGCGCCCCGCCGG
This sequence comes from Acidobacteriota bacterium, assembly GCA_027458945.1. Lineage (GTDB taxonomy): Bacteria > Acidobacteriota > Thermoanaerobaculia > Thermoanaerobaculales > Thermoanaerobaculaceae > RBG-13-68-16. Next base: position 1,208 of record DAIDOU010000198.1, on the reverse strand, counting down.
CGGTCGCGGCGCTCGACGATGAGGCGCTCGGCTGGCGCGTCCGCGTCGCCAGCCCCGACCGCCTGTGGGCGGTGGCCGAGGCGCTGCGCCGCGGCTGGCCGCTGGCGGGCGTGGCCGAGCTGTCGCGCTGGGACCCGTGGTTCGTGCGCCGCATCGCCGGCCTAGTCGTGGCCGAGCAGGCGATCGCCGAGCGCGGCGCGGACGACGCCGGGACGCTCGCCGCCGCCAAACGGCTCGGCTTCGGCGACGCCGACCTCGCGCGGCTGACCGGCGTCGCCCAGGAGGAGGTGCGGCGGCGCCGCCGCGCCGCCGGGGCCGTGCGCCGCTACCGCAAGGTCGACACCTGCGCCGGTGAGTTCGCCGCCGCCACGCCGTACCTGTACGGAGGCTTCGGCACGCTCGACGAGGCGCCGCCGCGGCAGCGGCCGGCGGTGGTGATCCTCGGCTCGGGGCCGGTCCGGATCGGACAGGGGATCGAGTTCGACGCCTGCTGCGTGCAGGCGATCGCCGGACTGCGCGCGCGCGGCCGCGAGGCGGTGATGGTCAACTGCAACCCGGAGACGGTGTCCACCGACTGGGACGCCGCCGACCGCCTCTACTTCGAGCCGCTCACGCTCGAGGAGGTGCTCGCGGTCGTCGAGCGCGAGCAGGCCGAGGGTGTCGTGGCGCAGTTCGGCGGCCAGACCCCGCTCAAGCTGGCCAAGGGCCTGGCGGGCGCCGGGGTGCGCGTGCTCGGCACCTCCCCGGACGCGATCGACCTCGCCGAGGACCGCGAGCGCTTCGCCGAGGTGATCCGGCGGCTCGGCCTGCGCCAGCCCGCCGGGGAGACCGTGACCACGCTCGACGAGGCGAGCGCCGCCGCCTCGCGGCTCGGCTATCCGGTGCTGGTGCGCCCGTCGTACGTGCTCGGCGGGCGTGGGATGGAGGCGGTGTACCGGACCGCGGACCTCGCCTCGTACTGGTCGCGCGAGGTGGTGGCCGCCCCCGAGCACCCGGTGCTCATCGACCGCTTCCTCGAGCGCGCGGTCGAGATCGACGTGGACGCCCTGTGCGACGGGCGCGACGTGGTGATCTGCGGCGTCCTCGAGCACATCGAGGAGGCGGGGATCCACTCCGGCGACTCCTCCTGCGTCTTCCCCAGCGTCTCGCTGCCGCTCGAGGTCACGGCCGAGGTGCGGCGCATCGCGCGCCTGCTCGCCCGCGAGCTC
>DAIDOU010000197.1 GCA_027458945.1 Acidobacteriota bacterium | reverse complement strand
CCGGCGCAGACGGCGGAGTCCACGCCGCCCGACATCGCCACGACGATCCGCACCGACGGGCCCGCCCCTACTCGGTGATCCCGTCGTGGGCGTCGGTGACGATGAACATGAGCGTCGTGGTGCCGAGCGAGAACTCCTGGTTGCTGCCGATCGTGGCGCGCTGCACGCGCAACGCCTCCACGTAGGTGCCGTTCGTCGATCCGAGGTCGGTAACCACCGCCTCGTCGCCGTGGATCTCGAGCATCGCGTGGCGGCGCGAGACCTCGCTGTCCTGCAGCTGGATATCGTTCTCGTCGCCGCGCCCGAGCACGATCCGCGGCTGCTCGAGGACGTGGATCTGGCCCGCGTTCGCCCCCATGATCACGGCAAGCGAGTAGCGCTTCGACGCCGGCAGCGCGGGCAGCGGCGGCAGCCCGTCCGCCGCCTCCTCGACCTTGCTGCCGTGCTTCGTCGTCCGATCGGCGGCCACGCCGGGCACCAGTCCGGCGATGGGCTCCTCCCGCTCGGCGGCCGGGTTCGTGATCTCGAACACGGTCTCGCACTTTGTGCACTTGAGCCGCTTGACCGTGGCGTCGCCGAAGCGCGACTCCTCGTACTGGTACTTGGTCTTGCAGCTCGGGCAGCTCACGATCATGCCAAACCCCCAGGAGGTCCTGACTCGCGCTCCGGCCCGGGTGTCACCGTGTGGTTGCCCGGCCCGGCCACGCCTTAGTGTACGCCCTCTCACCAGCCCGGATTCTAACGCCCATGCTACGATTCCCGGGTGAGCACGAACGCACGGGGAAGAGGGGCCGCCGACAGGTCCTCGGCGGGGCCGGATGGCGTCGGCGGGCCGGCCCAGGCCGTCCCGCAGGTCCTCAGGATCCCCGCCAGCGAGGCGGCGGAACGGGCCGTACTCGGCGCGGTTCTCGCCGACGCCAATTGCTTCTACCGCGTCGTCGATACGGTCGGGCCGGACGACTTCTACAACGACGCCAACCGCTTGATCTTCGAGGCGTTCCGCCAGCTCGCCTCCGACAACCACGACATCGACCTGCTGACCGCCACCGACCAGCTCGAGCGCAGCGGCACGCTGGCGGCGGCCGGCGGGGCCGGTTACGTCTCGGGCCTCGCCGAGGGGCTGCCCGACCCGGCCAACGTCGAGCACTACGCCGCGATCCTGCGCGAGCGCGCGGTCAAACGCAGCCTGCTGCGCATTTCGCAGGAGCTGATGGCGACGTGCGCCCGCGACGAGGGCGAGGCGATGGACGCGCTCGACGCCGCTGAGACGCAGATCCTTGCGATCGCCGAGCGGGCGATGCGCGGCGGGCTGCAGCCCGTCGGCAAGATCGTGCACGAAGAGGTGGCGCACATCGAGCGCGTCTCGCGCTCGAGCGCGCCGTACACCGGGATCGAGACCGGGTACTACCGCCTCGACGAGCTGACCTCCGGCCTGCAGAAGCAGGATCTCGTGATCCTGGCCGCGCGCCCCGGCGTCGGCAAGACCGCGCTGGCGCTCAACATCGCCTCGCACTGCGCGGTCAAGAGCGGCCTCAAGGTCGCCGTGTTCTCGCTCGAGATGTCGGCGGTGGCGCTGGTCCGGCGCCTGCTCTCCGCCGAGGCGCGGATCAACGTCAAGCGCCTCACCCGCGGCCTGCTCTCGCGGACCGCGGACTCACGGCAGGAGGCGTCCGACTGGCAGCGGCTGGCGGAGGCCGCCGACCGCCTCGCCGAGGCGCCGCTGTGGATCGACGACACGGCCGGGATCTCCGTCCTCGAGCTGCGCGGCAAGTGCCGCCGCATGATGATGGAGCACGGTCTCGACCTCGTCGTCGTCGACTACCTCCAGCTCATGTCGTCGGGGATGCGGGCCGAGAACCGCACCCAGGAGGTGTCGGCAATCTCGCGCGGCCTCAAGGCGGTGGCGAAGCAGCTCAACGTGCCCCTGCTCGTGCTCTCGCAGCTGTCGCGCAACCCGGAGCGGCGCGGCGACCAGCGGCCGCAGCTCTCCGACCTGCGCGAGTCGGGCTCGATCGAGCAGGACGCCGACGTGGTGATGTTCATCAACCGCAAGAACCGCGCCCTGCAGGCCGCCAATGCGGGCGAGGACGACGAGGACTGGCGCCTCGCCGAGATCATCATCGCCAAGCAGCGCAACGGGCCGACCGACCTGTTCAAGCTCGTCTTCCTCGAGGAGTTCACCCGCTTCGAGAACCCGGAGTTCGCCCGCGATGAGCGCTGAGCAGACGCAGGTCTCCGGCGTCGTCGGCGTGCTCGAGTCGGTCGGCCGCAAGAGCCTCGGCCTGTTCGAGGAGATCGGCCGCTTCTTCTTCATCCTGCACGCCACGGTCTACTGGACGTTCCGGCGCCCGTTCGACGGGAAGGAGTGGATGCGCCAGATGGTCCGCGTCGGCGTCGACTCGCTTCCGGTCGTCGGCCTGACTTCGATGTTCACCGGGATGGTGCTGGCGCTGCAGACCTACCGCGGGTTCGAGCGGTTCCACGCCGAGGGGTTCGTGGCATCGGTCGTCTCGCTCTCCCTCACCCGCGAGCTGGCGCCCGTGCTCGCCTCGCTGATGATCGCCGGCCGCGTCGGCTCGTCGCTCGCCGCCGAGCTCGGCACGATGCGAGTGACGGAACAGATCGATGCCCTCTACGCGATGGCCACGGAGCCGATCCAGTACCTCGTCGTGCCGCGCGTCGGGGCCACCACGGTGATGCTGCCGCCGCTCGTCGCGATCGCTAACGGTCTTGGAATCTTCGGCGGCTATGCGATCTCGGTCGCGTTGATGGGCGCCAACCCCGTGACGTACTGGGAGAAGACGTTCCAGTACCTCGACCTCAACGACGTCTCCTCCGGCCTGATCAAGGCCGCGGTGTTTGGCCTCATCCTCTCGGTGACCGGTTGCAGCAAGGGGTTCTTCACGACCGGCGGCGCCGAGGGGGTCGGGCGGGCGACGACGAGCGCGGTGGTGATGGGCTCAGTGGTGATCCTGGTATCGGATTTCTTCCTCACGAAGATCCTCTTCTGAGCGGACGGGGGGCGCGGTGGCGACTGGCGAGCGGGGCGAGGGTGGGCAGGCGGCGGCGCCGCCCAAGATCGCCGTGATCGATCTGTACAAGAGCTTCGCCGGGCGCGAGGTGCTGCGCGGCGTCAACCTCGAGGTCGAGGCCGGTGAGTCGCTCGTGATCGTGGGCGGCTCGGGCGCCGGCAAGAGCGTATTGATCAAGCACCTGATTGGCCTGATCACGCCGGAGCGCGGTCACGTCATCATCGATGGCGAGGACCTCACCAACTGCGAGCCCGCCCGCTGCCTCGCGATCCGCCGCAAGTTCGGCATGTCGTTCCAAGAGGGGGCGCTCTTTGATTCGATGACGGTGTTCGAGAACATCGCCTTCCCGCTGCGGCGCCACGCGCACATGGACGAGGCCGCGATCGTCGCGCGGGTGCAGGAGTGTCTCGCGCTCGTCCACCTCGACGGAACCGGAGGCAAGGCGACGAGCGAGCTCTCCGGCGGGATGCGGCGTCGCGTCGGTTTCGCCCGCGCGATCTCGCTGCAGCCCGAGATCCTGCTCTTCGACGAGCCCAACACCGGCCTCGACCCGATCACGTCGGCGGTGATCGACACCGTGATCCTCGAGATGCGGGAGAGGCTCGACGTCACGATGGTGACGATCACTCACGACATGAAGTCGGCGTTCCGCATCGCCGACCGCATCGCCATGCTCCGGAACGGGCAGATCACCGCGATCGCCCGGCCCGACGTCTTTCGCTCCCTTGCGGACCCGTACATCCAGAAGTTCCTCACGGGCGAACCGCTGGAGGAGGAGGTGGCATGAGTCACACGGCACGCGTCGGAGCGTTCATGCTCGCCGCCCTGGTGGTCCTGGGCGTGTTCATCATCAAGATCGAGGAGATCCCGATCGGCACCCGCGGCAACCGGGTGCGCGTGCAGGCGGTGTTCCCCTCCGTCGCCGGCCTGGACGAGAAGAGCGCGGTCCGCGTCGCCGGCGTCCGCGTCGGGATCGTGGAGCGCAT
>DAIDOU010000196.1 GCA_027458945.1 Acidobacteriota bacterium | reverse complement strand
GGGACCTCGTGCACACGGGCGCCCGGGATGAGGGAGGCGACGGCGGCGGCGGCCATCGGCGGGAAGATGAGGTCCTCCTGGCCGACGATCAAGAGGACCGGCGTGCGGATCTCGCGGACCTGATGCGGAGGCAGGGTCCTGGAGCTGCGCGTGCTCCGGCGGACGCTGTCCTTGTACGAGGCCGGCGTGAGGTCGTAGAGCTCCTCGTAGAGGAAGGAGGTCTCGGGCTGCTCGTGGGCCATGCGGGAGCCGGTGGAGGGCAGGACGCCGATGGCGTTCAGCCGCCGGCGCTCGGCCAGGCTGCGCTCGGTCCACGACGGCAGCTCCGCGATCGCCGGATGGTCGATGGCCGCGAAGTCGATCGTGCCGGTGGACGAGGAGAGCACGAGCCCCCGCACGCGCTCCGGCGCCCGCAGCGCGTACGTGAGGCAGGTCCAGCCGCCCATCGACTGCGCCACCAGATAGACCTCCGCGAGGCCCAGGTGGTCCAGCAGCGCCGCCAGGTCGTCAGCAAACGCCTCGGGGCCGACCGTCCCACAGATGTTCACCGACGGCGGGAAGCCGCGGTGGGAGAACGTGACGCAGGTGTAGCGGTCGCAGAAGTACGGCACCTGCTGCCACCAGGAGAGGTAGCTCCCCCCGAGGCCGTGGGCGAACACGAGCGCCGGGCCGCAGCCGGTCACCTCGAAGTAGATCTCGCTCTCCGCCCGGCGGAGGACGTCCCTCGTCCTGTGGCGGCGTCCGGGAGTGCCAGGGTGTCGTCTCATCTCACGCCTCGATCCGCGGCTTCATGACCCCATCTGGGTCTCGTCGTCGGCCTTGAGCGGGGCGGTGCCGACGCCGAGCCAGCCGTACAGCAGGGGAAAGAGGAACCCGGTGTAGTTGAAGATCGCCCAGGGAGCGTACGCCCAGGTGGAGACCCCCAGCGTCCCGGCCATGTAGACCCCGGCGATCGCCCATGGGACCACCGGCACGATCGAGTGCGCCTCCTGGGTCGCGCGCGCCAGGTTCTTGGCGGCCAGCCCCCGCGCCTTGAACGCCGGGGCGAACAGCTCCCCCGGGATGAGCACGCTCAGGTAGGCGCTCCCGGTGACGAGGGCGGTGGCGAGGGTCGCGGCCACGCTCGAGGTGATCAGGAGCGCGGTCGTGCGCGCGACGCGCAGGATGCGCTCGAGGAGGGCGTCGAGGATCCCGGCCTTCTGGACGATCCCCGCGAACGCGAAGGCGCAGAACGCCACCAGCGAGATCCTGAGCATCTCCTGCAGACCGCCCCGGGAGAGGAGCTCGTTCACGATCGCCACGCCGGAGTCGAGCTTGAAGCCGGTGACGCAGAAGTTGGCGCTCTCGAACAGCGACCGGCCCTGGACCAGGCGGGCCAGGAGCAACGCCAGCGCCGAGGAGAGCAGCATGCCCGGGATCACCGGTTTGCGGCGCAGGGTGAGCACGAGGACCACGAGCGGGGGCAGCAACAGGATCCAGTTGTAGTGAAAGCTGCTGCGCAGCGTCTGCTGGATGAGCGAGATCCTCTCTTCGCTCACCGAGTGGAGCGAGTAGCGCATCCCGGCGACCCAGTAGACGGCGAGGCCGATCAGGTAGGGCGGGGTGGTGGTCCAGACCAGGTGCCTGACGACGTCCATGACGTTGCAGCGCACCGCCGCCGAGCCGAGGTTGAGGGAGGCGGCGAACGGCGAGATCTTGTCCCCCAGGTACGACCCGGCGACGATCGCGCCTGCGGCCGGGCCGGGCGGGATCCCCATCCCGTGCGCGATGCCGATGAAGGCGATGCCGACCGTCCCGGCGGTCCCGTACGCCGTGCCGGTGAGCAGCGAGATGATGCCGCAGACCAGGCAGGAGGTGACGAGGAACAGTCTCGGCGAGACGATCCGCAGACCGAAGTCGATGAGCATCGGGATCGAGCCGCTGGCGATCCAGGAGGCGATCAGCACGCCCACCACGATGATGATCATCTGCGCCGGCATCGCCTTGGCGATCGCATCGATGATGCCGGCCTCGATGTCCTTCCAGGTGTAGCCGAGGCGCAGGGCCACGAAGCCCGCCACCACGGAGGCGGCGATGAGGAGGATCTCGACGGGGAAGTGATAGACGCCGTACCCCACGCCGAGCAGGACCGCCATGCCGGCGATCGGGGTGGCGGCCTCCCAGGCCGTCGGTTGCCGTCGTGTTCTACCGCTCGGTCCCATGCCCCGCTGGCTCCCTTCGGCGCTTCTGCTTCATTCGCCGGATCGTGGCTACGACCGTTCGCCGTCCCACTCCGTCCCGGCCTTGCACCGCGTACGATCCGGGCCAGTTACGACGACAACCACGACCCGGTCCCCGATCGCGGCCGCAGGATAGGCCGGCCGCCTGCCGTCGAGGATCTTGGCCGCCTCCCGCCGGCACCGTTCGCAGGCGGATCGGGCGCCCCACCGGAGCGACCGGCGGCACCTTGCCGAGAACGGGGTGGGGCGCCGCGCCGGCGCGGAGCCCCACCCGTTGCCGAAGGCTCGGCCGGCTAGAAACGGATCCCGACCGAGAAGTAGTAGTCGCGCGGCGACTGATAGCTGAGCGGGCTGGTCGCCTTCCCGAAGTCGGGGCCCTTCTTCCAGTTCACCCCCTCCACCGGGCGCGTCGTGAACGGGTCGAACGCCTGCAGCGAGGAGTCGTCCGACTTGCTCAGGATCGTGGTGTCGAAGCTGGTGAGAGCGTGCTCGTTGAAGAGGTTGTTGATGACGAAGCGGACGAAGAACTCCGCCTGCGTCCAGCCCGGCAGGTGGTGGCTCCACGACAGCGACAGGTCGGTCGATGTCGAGCCGGCGAACCGGTGCGCGCCGCGTCCGCTGATGAAGTAGGTCACGCTCGACGGCGGCGCGAGGTAGCCGGGGTTGGTCACGTACGGCCGCGAGTCGATCGACATCTGCAGGTCGTACGGCTGCCCCGAGTTGTACTGCTCCTGGAAGCCGAGGTCGAGGCTGCCGAACTGCTTCGGCAGCGGCAGCTGGTACGTTCCCCAGATGCGGAGGCGGTGACGCTGGTCGGCGTTGAGGTAGCCGTACGGGTAGTTCCACCCTCTCTGCCGGTACTCGGGGTAGTAGTTCGCGCTGGCGAAGTTCGTGATGCTGGTCGGGCTCTCCAGCTCGGTGCTGCCGCGCAGGTAGGAGAGCATATAGTTGGCCCCCGCCTGCAAGGTGTCGGTGACCTGGTAGGTGCCCTGCAGGCTCAGGCCCTGGAAGTTGCGCTTGACGGTGTTGGTGTTCCCCACGACGTCGAGGTTGAACTGCTTGCCGGTCCGCGGGTCGGTCACGACCCCGGTGGACATGTCGAGGAAGTCCCCGTACGTGTTGTCGTACTGGCGGTAGAGGTAATCGGCTCTCACCACGCCCCTGGAGCCGAGCGTGTGCGCGACGCCGAGCGAGTACTCGATCGTCTTGGCCGGCTCCACGCCGTGGTTGACGGCCGTGTTGACGCCGGGGATCGTCGGGTTCTGCCGCGGGCTGTGACCGTCCGGTCCACCCGTGCTGTTCCACCAGTCGAAGAGGATCTTCAGGGCGTCATACGAGTTGAGGTACGGCCCGGTGGCTCCCGTGTTTACGGCCGGCCCCTTGTAGAGGAAGCTGTACGACGCCTGCCGGCCCGCCGCCGAGGCGGCGTCGGCGACCTGAGTGATGAACGCCCCGACGTACTGCGCGTAGCCGACGTTGGCGAGCCAGCTCCCGTCGCGCTTGAGGTCGAACGTCGCCCCGAGCCGCGGGCTGAACAGCCCGGCGTTCGCCACCGGCTTGCCCCCCTGGTCGCGGACGTTGTTCTTGTCGTAGCGCACACCGATGTTGACCGTGACGAGGCTGTTGGCCCGCCACGTGTCGTTGAGGAACGCCGAGTCGGTCCGCAGTTCGTTCCCCACCGTGCCCTGAAACACCGGCAGCCACTCGATCCAGGTCGTGCTCGGCTTGAAGATCGGGTAGATGTTGTAGCCGTCGATGATCGCTCCGGTCGCCTGCACGCGGTAGTCGCTGGCCGAGGAGTTCTGGTTGTTCTTGCGCGTGTCGCGGAAGACGTCGAAGCCGGCGACGATGCTGTGCGACCCCATCGTCTTCGTGGAGAGGAAGTAGTTCGCCTTCGCGTACGCGTCCCAGTTGTTCATCTCGTTGGCGTAGTTCGGGCAGACCGCGCAGTAGGTCGGGGCGGAGAAGCGCGCCTTGCCGCGGGACTTGTCCCAGATCGGCGTGCCGTGGATCTCGTCCATGTAGCTCGAACCCCGGCCCAGCAGGTTCATCTTGCGGGCCGAGTACTGCGCCTCGAAGAAGAGGTCGTTGGTCACGACGCTCTGGTAGTTCGCCGCCAGCAGCGACTCCTCGGTGCGGTCGTTGTAGAGGCTCGCCGCGTCCATGATCTTGCCGAAGCTGTCGTTGGTGATCGGCTCCCGCCGCTTCAGGTACGACACCTTCGCGGTGTTTCTCGAGTCGATGTTCCAGGTCAGCTTGCCCTCGGCGCGCTCGTCCTTGTCCGTCTTCGTGTAGTTGTACCCCGTGTAGGCCGTGGTCTCGTTCGTGGTGTTCTTCTCGTAGCGGCCCGCCGTGAAGAACCACAGCTTGTCGCGCAGGATCGCCCCACCGAACGTCGCCTCGTACGTCGGCACCACCTTGTTGAGGGTCTGGTCGCCCGGGTACGGCGTCAGCGATCGCCACGCGTCGTTGGTAAAGGTGACGCGGAGCGAGCCGGAAAACGCGTTGCCGCCCGATTTGGTGATCATGTTGATGACGCCGCCCTGGAAGCGGCCGTACTCGGCGGAGATGTCGCCGGCCGACACCTTGGTCTCCTGGATCGCGTCCTCGATGAACAGCGGCCGCGGCTGCTGGGTCTGCGTCTCGTTGACGTTGACGCCGTTGACCAGGTAGAGGTTGTCGTACGACAGCGCCCCCGAAATCATGATGTTGCCGGACGGGCCGTTGTTGTTGGCGTTGGGGGAGAACAGGGTGGCGGCATCGAGCGACCGACTCATCGGCAGCAGATCGGCGGTGCTCGCCTTCAGCGTCGTCGCCACCGTCGCCGTCGTCGCCAGCTCGCTCGCCGCGGCCGAGACGTTGAGCGTCTCCGTCACCGACGAGAGCGCCATCTTGACGTTCACCGGCAGGACGTCGGCCATCGTCACGTTGACGGCCTGCTTGATCGTCGCAAACCCCTGCAGCTCGAAGGTGACGGTGTAATCCCCCGCGGGAAGGAACGGGATGATGTAGTCACCGTTCGCCGAGGTGGAGACGGTGCGCACGCCCTGCAACCTCGGCGAGGCGGCGGTGACCGTGACCCCCGGCAGCGCCAGGTTGTCCGGATCGGTGACGTGGCCCGTGATCGTTCCCGTCGGGTTGCCCTGCCCGAGGGCGGGCACGACTCCGACGACAAGAAGCGCGAGCACTACGAACAAGACTCTTGAACGCAGCATGGGTCCTCCTCCTCAGTAGATTTCAGCAAGGCATGCAACGCGCTTCGTCTCCTTGGGTCGATCGTGCGCGTCACGGTTGGCCGATCGCTCCGGGGTGGCGCGGACCGGGGTGGGCTGCGCGTACCGACGATCTGGTCGAGGCATGGGCCGCTTTTCACCGGAACAACGCCTTCTCTGCGTAGGGGACCATCTGCTTGTCGTGGTGTGCAACGCCCGGCGCGGTGACCAGGCGCCATCCGAACGCCGTTCCCAGCGCCCCGGCGGCCTTCCCGGCTGCGGCGAAGTAGTAGCGGCCGCGCTCGAAGCGGTTGGCGCCCTGGCGCATGGCGGCGGGGGTCGTGCGAAGCCACTTGTGGCTCGGATCCACGTCCTCCTCCCCGAGGAGGATGGTCAGAGGCATGCCGAGCGCTTTCTTCACGGCGGCCTCTCCGACCGAGGTGCCCTGCAGCCCGTACGGGAACGGCACGGCGGGATCCGGCAGCATGTACCAGCCGGCGTTGGCGCTCACCGCGCGCTTGACCTTGGCGTCGGGCTTGAAGAACAGCAACCGGTGGACGAACTGGGCGCCCGCCGAATGCCCGTAGAGGAGGTAGCCGCGCGCCCGCAACGAGAGCCGCGCGACGACCGAGTCGAAGATCGGGTCGAGCAGCGAGAACGACCAGCGCGCCTCGGGCTGCGGGTCGGCCGCTCGCTCGTTCTCGTCGATCGTCGCGAAGACGTTTCCCAGGTTGTAGTTGAAGTCCTCAGGCCAATCCGTCTTGCTGAACTCGGGACACAGCAGCACGGCCCGGTGGCGCCTGGCGACGTCGATCCACTCGTCCAGGTAGCGGCTGGCGTCACGGTTCACGCCGTGCATCACGAAGAGGACGTCCGAGTCGGGGCCAGCGTCAGTCGGCCGGTAGTACCACACCGTGAGCGGGCGGCCGGCGTTGACCGCAGCCTCCTGGAACACGAAGCTCCCCTTGCCGGCGGCAAGCGGCGGCGCGGAGGAGTGGACCGCCAACGGCAGCGCCAGCAGCAGCCAGAGACCGCTCATCCGTGCTCCTCCGGGCGGCCGCGGGAGATCTCCTCGACGATGGCCAGGCCGATCCGAACGCCGTCCACGAGGCTCTGGATCGGCATCGACTCATGCGGGGAATGCACGTCCTGGGTGCCGATGCCGAGGTTGACGGTCGGGAGCCCGCGTTGGTTGAGGACGTTGGCGTCGCTGCCGCCGGGGTAGCCGAGCATCTTCACCTCGAACCCCGCCCCCTCGATGGCTCGCGCGGCGGCGCGCACGACCGGCTGGTCGGGCCCCAGGCGGAACCCGTTGTACTTGTGCGTGAGCGAGATCTCCACCGAGCCGCCGGCCTCGGCGGCGCACCGCTCGAACGCGTCGCGCACGAGGCCGATCTGGCGCTCGAGCGCCATCGGGTCGGCGCTGCGCGTCTCGCCCGTGATCTCCACCGTGTCCGGGACGACGTTGATGGCCCCGCCCCCGTGGACGGAGCCCACGTTCAGCATGCCGGTGTCGTCCAGGCGGCCGAGCGGCAGGCTCGCGATCGCGCGCGCGGCGATCTGGATGGCGTGGACGCCCTTCTCCGGCGCGACGGCAGCGTGTGCCGCCAGGCCGTGGACGACAATCCGGAAGGCGATGGCGCCCGGGGCCTCGACGACGAACCCGCCGCACGCGGCCGAGCTGTCGAACAGGAAGCCCATGCGGGCGGCCAGGGCGCCGATGTCGAGGGCCTTGGCGCCGTGCATCCCGCGCTCCTCGGAAACCGTGAACGCGACCTCGATCGGCCCGTGCGGGCGGCGCTCCTCGACCAGCGCCAACAGGACCCCGAGGACGATGGCGATCCCGGCCCGGTCGTCGGCGCCCAGGATCGTGGTCCCGTCCGAGGAGATGCGGCCGTCGTTGTGGACCACGGTCAGCCCGCGCGTCGGGGCGACGGTGTCCATGTGCGCGCCGAGCAGGATCGGCGGCGCGCCGACGGTCCCCGCCAGCCGTGCCACGAGGTTGCCGCAGTCGCCGCCGAAGCTCTCGCCGGCGCGGTCCATGTGCCATTCGAGACCGAGCGCCGAGAGGCGACGCTCGAGATAGGACGCCACCTCGCGCTCCTTGCCGGCGACGCCGTCGATCCGGACGAGGTCGAGGAAGGTGTCGACGAGCCGGTGACTTGCCGTCGTGGAATCTTCGATGCGTTGATCTATATCGTGGAATATTTCTTCCATTGGGTGTAAGCTACTCGCAACCCCCCGGCCGTGTCAACAGCGAGGTGGGGGCCGCCGCACGGAGGTTTCATCGGGACCCGTCGCGAGCGGGCGGAGATGCCGATGCAGGTGGGCGAGCGCAGGCAGGAGGCCTCTGGGGCGTGCTCAGGCGGCACGTCTCACGGCCGGACCGCCGGGCGCTCCCGCCGGCACGACGACCCCCGCCCGGAGGGACGCCGGTGAGATCTCCGGGCTCAGGGAGGACCAGGATGCCCGAACCGCTCGCCCCGCCTCTCCGGCGCCTGCACGCCGCCGTCGGCACCCAGCGCGACCACCTCACGCCCACCGGCCGTCGCATCGCCGCCTACCTGCTCGAGCACCCGGACAACGTCGCGCTGCTCTCGGTGCAGGAGCTGGCCACCGAGCTGCGGACCGGGCCCGCCTCGATCATCCGCACCGTCCAGAAGCTGGGATACAGCGGCCTCGCGGAGCTGAAGAAGACACTGCGCAGCACCCTGCAGCGGACGCGCTCGCCGCTGGAACAGTTCGGCATGAACCTCGACGACGCCGGCGGTGAGGTGCCGCCCGCGATCGCGGCCATCGCCAAGCGCGAGGCGCGCAACATCGCCGACACGGTGCGGGCGTTCGACGAGCGGGTCTTCCGCGGGGCGGTCGACACGTTCGCGCGCGCCCACACCGTCTACGTGCTCGGCGTCGGCGTCTCGGCCCACCTGGCGGGGCTGGCGGCGTTCGTGCTCCAGCACGTCGGGCTGCGGAGCTTTGCCCTGCAGCACACCGGGCTGAGCCTTTCGGAGCAGCTGATCCGGGCCGGCAAGCACGACGCGCTGTTGGCGTTCTCGTTCCCGCCGTACTCGGCGCAGACCATCGAGGTGTCCCGCCTCGCCAGGGAGCAGGGCGTGTCCGTCGTTGCGATCACCAACCACGCCGTGGCGCCGATCGCGACCTGTTGCGATCTGCTGCTGGTCGCGAAGACCGACTCGCTCACGCCCTCGAACTCGATCTCCGCACCGCTCGTCCTGGTGCACGGCCTCGCCGCCGCGATCGCGCAGCGCGCCCGCCCGCGCTCCCTCAAGGCGATCAAGACGACGCTGTCGATCAGGGTGGACGATTGATGCCCGGCGACTCCGCGACGGCGACCGGCGGGTCGGCGACGGCGCTGCCGCGGGTCTTCTGGACCGCCAACCTCCTGGAGCTCCTGGAGCGGGCGGCGTTCTACGGCTTCTACATCTCGATCACGCTCTTCCTCACCGACGTGGTCGGGTTCTCCGACCGCGAGACCGGCGTGGTGGCCGGCGTCTTCGTCGGCGTCCTCTATTTCCTCACGCCGTTCGTCGGCGCCCTCTCGGACCGCATGGGGTATCGGCGCGCCATGGTGCTGGCGTTCTCGCTCCTGGCGACCGGGTACGCCCTGATGGCCGTCTTCCACGGCCGCGCCGCGGTGGTCGGCGCCCTGATGCTGATCGCCGTGGGCGGAGCGTTCGTCAAACCGCTGGTCACCGGCACCGTCGCGCGGACGACGGCGCAGGCCAACCGGGCCCGCGGCTACGCGCTCTTCTACTGGATCGTGAACATCGGCTCGTTCTCGGGCAAGACGGTGGTGCCGTTCATCCGCATCGGAGCCGGCCTGGCGGCCGTCAACGTGTTCACCGCAGGGATCTGCATGGTGGCCCTGCTGTGCACGCTCGTGTGGTACCACCCGCCCGATGCGCCCACGCGTCCGCAGAGTCTCCGCGAGGTCGCGATCGCCCTCGGCAAGGTGTTCTCGCGTCCCCGCCTCGTCCTGTTCATCCTCATCGTCTCGGGGTTCTGGACGACGCAGTATCAGCTCTACGCGACGATGCCGAAGTTCGTCATCCGCCTGCTCGGACAGAACGCGAAGCCGGAGTGGATCGCCAACGTCAACCCGCTCGTCGTCGTGATGTTCGTCGTCCTGATCACGCGGCTGACGAAGCGCTGGCGGGCCTCGACGTCGATCTTCT
>DAIDOU010000195.1 GCA_027458945.1 Acidobacteriota bacterium | reverse complement strand
CTTGGCGCACACCCACTCGACGCCGCGCCGCACCGTCGTCTTCTCCATCACGAACGGCGCGCCGCACTCGGGGCACGGCTGCGGCACGGGCTTGGCCGGCAGGGTGAACGAGCACTTGGGGTAGCGGTTGCACCCCCAGAAGCTGCGCCCCTTGCGCGAGCGCTTCTCGACGATCTCGCCCTCGCCGCACTCGGGGCAGCGCACGCCGGTCGGGGTGTTGGGGCTCGTCTTGCCCGTGATCAGCTTGCGGATCCCCTTGCACTCGGGGTAACGCGAGCACGCCCAGAACTGCCCGAAGCGCGAGCGCTTGAGGACCATCGGCGCGTTGCAGTCGGGGCAGAGCGGGGCCTCGTCCGTCACGCCCGGCGCCCCGGGCTCGCGCGTCGTCTTGCAGGTGGGGTAGTTCGAGCAGGCGAGGTACTCGCCGTAGCGGCCGAAACGCAGCAGCATCGGCGCGCCGCAGGTCGGGCAGAGCTCCTTGGTCGCCACCCCCTGGCGCTTGACCGAAGTCATCTCGGCCTTGGCGCGCTCGAGGTCGGCGGTGAACGTCCGCCAGAACCCGGCGAGCGCCGCGCGCCACTCCAGCTTCCCCTCCGCGATCGCGTCGAGCTCCTCCTCCATGCGGGCGGTGTACGACTCGTTGATGAGGTCGCCGAACGAGCCCTGCAGCAGTCGGCTGACGAGCTTGCCGAGCTCGGTGGGGAAGAACGTCCCCTTCTGGCGCTCGACGTAGGAACGATCGGCCAGCGTCGCGATGATCTGCGCGTACGTCGAGGGGCGGCCGATGCCGTTCTCCTCCAGCGCCTTGACCAGCGTCGACTCGGTGAAACGCGGCGGCGGCTGGGTGAACTTCTGCAGCGAGAGGAACTCCTCGAGCGCCAGCGTCTCGCCCTCCGTGAGGACCGGCAGGCGCTTGGCGGTGGCCTCCTCGGCCTCCTGTTCGACCGCCGGCTTGTCCCCCGCCTGTTCCTCCTCGTCCTCGCGGTAGACGCGCAGGAACCCCGCCTCGACCTCGACCTCGCCCTTCGCCTTGAAGCCGTAGCGTCCCGCCTCGACGAGCACGTCGGTGACGTCGAACTGCGCCGGGTTCATCTGCGACGCGACGAACCGCTGCCAGATCAGGGTGTAGAGCTTGAGCTCGTCGGGAGCCAGGTAGCGAGCCATCGCCTCCGGCGTGCGCGCCGGGTCGGTGGGCCGGATCGCCTCGTGGGCGTCCTGCGCCTCGGAGCGGTTCTTGAAGAAGTTCGGCTTCTCGGGAAGGAACTCGGGCCCGTACTGCGCTCCGATCAGGTCGCGGACGGCGACGAGCGCCTCGGCCGCGACGCGCATCGAGTCGGTGCGCATGTAGGTGATGAGGCCGACGCGCTCGCCGCCGCCGAGGTCGACGCCCTCGTACAGCTTCTGCGCCAGCTGCATCGTCCGCCGCACCGGGTAGTGGTGGCGCTTGTACGCCGCCTGCTGCAGCTTGGCGGTGACGAACGGCGGCGCGGCCTTCTGCTGCCGGCGCCGCTTGGCGACCTTGGCGACGACGAACCGCGCGCCCTCGACCTCGGCCTTCACCACGGCGGCGGTGTCGCCGTCGTGGACCGTGAACTTCTTGCCCTCGCGCAGCGCCAACCGCGCGACGAACGCCGGCGGCTGCGAGCCGGCCAGGCGGGCGTCGAGGTGCCAGTATTCCTCGGGGACGAACGCCTCGATCTCCCCCTCGCGGTCGCAGATCATCTTGAGCGCGACCGACTGCACCCGGCCGGCGGAGAGTCCGCGCTTGACCTTGTCCCAGAGCAGCGGCGAGAGCTTGTACCCCATCAGGCGGTCGAGGACGCGGCGCGCCTGCTGCGAGTCGACGAGGTGCTGGTCGAGCGGGCGGGGGTGAGTGATCGCCTCCTGCACCGCGCGCTTGGTGATCTCGTGGAAGAGCACGCGCTCGATCGGCCGCTCGGCGCCCGCCAGCAGCTCGGCGAGGTGCCAGCCGATCGCCTCGCCCTCGCGGTCGGGGTCGGTCGCCAGCAGGATCCGGTCGGCGTGGCGCGCCGCCGCCTCGATCTCCCCGATCACCTTGCGCTTGGCGGGGAGCGCTTGATAGATCGGCTCGAAGCCGTGCTCGATGTCGATGCCGAGCTCGTTCTTGGGGAGGTCGCGGACGTGGCCCACCGAGGCAACGACCGTGTACCCCTTGCCGAGGTACCGGCCCAGCGTCCGCGCCTTGGCAGGTGACTCCACGATGACAAGCGACTCGGTCACGTTTCCTCCGGGGGTGCACTCTAGCAGCGCTGTCAAGCGGAGGCCGCGACGCCGGTGGCCGGGGCAGGGGCATCCGCGGCGCGGCGGCGTGGCGCGAGCGGCGGTGGCATACTGCGGGACGAAGGGGGAACAGATCGCCGCC
>DAIDOU010000194.1 GCA_027458945.1 Acidobacteriota bacterium | reverse complement strand
CGCCGGCGGCGAGGCCCTCGACCACCTCCACGTTGTCGGCCGTGGTCTCGCCGGTCTTGACGGTGCGGCGCTCGGCGGTGTCGCCGGTGACGACGAACACCTCGCCAGTGCCGCGCTCGACGTCCCACGACAGCAGCGCGGCGCGCGGGATCTGCAGCACGCCGGTGCGCTCTCCCGTCGCGATGCGGCCCTTGACGAACGTCCCGCCGCGCAGCTCTCCGCCCTGGTTCGGGACCTCCACCATCAGCCTGACCGTCCGACTCGCGGCGTCCGCCGTCGGGTTGATGTGCGAAACACGGCCGGAGAACGTCTTCCCCGGATAGGCGTCGACGGTGAAGTCGAGCTTCTGCCCAACCGCGATCGCGGCCGAGCGGGCCGAGGGCACGCTCACCGTGAGGTCGAGCACGCGGTTGTCCACGATGCGGAACATCGGCTCGCCGCTGCCCATGTTCTCGACCCGGTCGCCGACGCTGACGGTCCGCAGCGCCACGGTTCCTGCCATCGGGGCCCGAATGACCGCCTTGGCGAGGCGTGTCTCGGCGACCCCCAGCTCCGCCGCCGCCGCCTGCGCGGCCGCGGCCGCCGCCTCGGACGCGGAGCGCGCGTCGTCGAGGGCTTGCTGGGTGAGGAGACCGTGGTCCTTGAGCTTCACCGCGCGCTCCAGTTCGCGCTTGGCCCGAGTGGCCGCCACGTCGGCTTGTAGCGCCATCGCGGCCGCGGCGCGACGGGTGGCTTCTGCATCGCGGGTGTCGAGCCGCGCGAGCGGCGCGCCCTTGTCCACGTGCACCCATTGCGTCACGTACACCTCGGTGACGATGGCCGTGAACTCTGACTTCACGTCGGCGAAGTACTTCGGCTCGAGCGTCCCGACGACATCGATCGCCTGGGCCAGGGTCGTGGGCGCGGCGCTCGCCACCTCCACCGCCACCGCCGGTTTGCCGCCGAGCGCGTCCTGGCCCTCGCCGCTCTTCGAGCAGCCGGAGACTGCCAACGCCAGGATCACGGTTGCCGTTGCCGCCTTGAGCATCGTTCTCATCGCGAAGACTCCTTTGCCGAGTCGGTCACAACACCGTCGAACACCACCTGGACGAGACGGGCAAGGCGCGTGCGTCCGAACTCCGCCTCGGGGTGGCACAGGCTCATCCCACGCGCGACCTCGAACGGCCCGACGAGTACCCACGCCACGTCCTCGGGATCGCCGGGGCGCAGCTCTCCCGCCGCCATCCCCTCCCGCACCAGGCCGGCCAACGTCTCGATGAAACGCTGGTGGATCGTTTCGAAGTCGAAAAACGGCGCCCCCTGCGGGGGCCCGTAGTAGATGGCGTCGACCACACGCATCACGTCGAGGTGCTGGAGCACGAGGTCGAACATCCGGTCGAGGAAGCCCGCGATGCGGGCTCGCGACGTCCCCGGCTCGTCCACCGCCGCCGCCGCCGTCGCCTCGAACTCGGCGACCGCTTCCCGCATCATCGTCAGGAAGATCCCTTCCTTGTTGCCGAAGTGGTAGTAGAGAACCGGCTTGGTCACGCCGGCCGCGGTCACGATCTCACGCACGGTCGTGGCCGCGTACCCCTTGCGGGCGAACAGGGCGATGGCCGCGGTCATCAACCGCCCCCTCGCGCTGTTCTCATGGTGGATCGGCGCCCCCGCGGGGCGCACGTGCGGCTGGCTCATCTCGACCTCCGACGCGGTGTGGCCGGACCGGCCTGTCTGTGCTCACGAGCACTACCGAGCGGTAAGTATACCTTGGTCGAAGCACCTGTCAATACGGTTGTCGCCGTTCGCTCCACGAGTTCGCGCCCGGGGCGGTGCCCGCGCCTGACGCGGCCGCCGCGGGCCGCCGCGACACCGGTCGCCGTCGCCGGTCGCCCCCCGCCGAACGCCGCAACGCCACAGCTCCGCTTGTCTGCGGCGCGCGCCCACGGGAGACCGCACCGCGTCGCGGCCGCGCCGACCGACGGCTTCGCTATACTCGCCCCGCATGGGCCAGTTGTGGATCACCGGCATCGGGCTGGTCACCGCCCTGGGGCCGGACCGCGAGACGACCTGGCGGCGCCTCGCGCTGGGCGAGAGCGGGATCGGGCCGCTGACGCTGTTCGACCCCGCCGGGTTCCGTACCGACATCGCCGCGCAGGCGCCGGACCCCGGGCGAGTGGCGTCGCTGCCGACCACGGCCTACCGCCACGCCGGCCGTGCCAGCGCGTTCGGGCTCGCGGCGACCGCCGCGGCGCTGGCGGACGCGGGCCTCGCGTCCGGTGCGCTCGATCCCCACCCATGGGCGCTGGTGCTGGGCGGCGGCACGGCCGGGCTGTTCGAGGCCGAAGGTTTCGTGGCGCGGCGCCTGCGTGGAGGGCCGCGGGTCCGCGGCGTGCGGGAGCTGGTGGACGTCCCCCAGGACGCCCCGTCCGACCGCATCGGCCTCGCGTTCGGCCTCACCGGGCCGCGCATGACGGTCACCACCGCGTGCTCCTCAGCGACGATCGCGGTGGGGCTCGCCGCCGAGATCGTCGGCGGCGGCGAAGCCCAGGTCGCCGTTGCGGGCGGCACCGACGCGCTCTGCCGCCTGACGTACGCCGGCTTCAACTCGTTGCACGCGGTCGACCTTGCGCCCGCGAAGCCGTTCGACCGGCGCCGGCGCGGCCTCTCGCTGGGCGAGGGCGCCGGCGTGCTCGTGCTCGAGAGCGACGCGCACGCCCGTGCCCGCGGCGCGCTCCCGTACGCCCGGGTGCTCGGGTACGGTGCGACCAACGACGCGTTTCACATGACGCAGCCGGAGCCCTCCGGGGCGGCGTGGGCGCGAACCGTGCGCGACGCCCTGGCCCGGGCCGGGGTCGGAGCGGACGAGGTCGACTACATCAACGGCCACGGCACCGCGACCGAGCAGAACGACGCCGCCGAGTGCGCCGCGTACGGCCGGGTCTTCGGCGCGCGCCTCGCCGAGATCCCGGTCTCGTCGGTCAAGGGCGCCCTCGGGCACTGCCTGTGCGCCGCGGGTGGGATCGAGGCCGCGGTGACCGCGCTGGCGATCGCCCGCGCCAGCGTGCCGCCCACGGCGGGTTTCGCCGAGGCCGACCCGGCCTGCCCCGTCGATCCGGTCCCCGGCGCCGCGCGGCCCCGCCCGGTCCGCCTGGCGCTCTCCGCCTCGTTCGCGTTCGGGGGCAACTCGGCGGTGCTGGTCCTCGGGAGTGCCGCGTGACCGGTCCGTCCTACATCCGGACCGCAGGCGCGGTGACGGCGGCCGGCACCGGGCTTGTGGCGCTGCTGCGCGCGGCGGGCGACGCCGAGTGGCGGCCGGAGCTCGGCCTGGAGCGCCCGGACGCCGCCCCGCTGCCGGTGGCGACCTGCCGCGGGTTTACCACCGGGAACATCGTGCCGCCGCTCGTGGCCCGCCGGCTCGACCGCCCGGCGCGCTTGCTCGCCGTGGCCGCGCGCGAGGCGTTGCGGGCCGCGGGCGAGCCCCTGCCGTGGGACCGCGAACGGATCGGGGTCACCGCCGGCACCTGGAACGCCGGGACATCGGCCCTCGTCGAGGTGCTGCGGGCCGTGTTCCTGGCCTCGCCGCAGGAGGCGCCACCGGCCCAGTTCCCCTCCACGGTCGCCAATGCGCCGGCCAGCCAGCTCGGCATCCTCGACGCCCTCGGCGGGCCCAACGTGACCTTCGCCGAGAAACAGGTCGGCGGCTTGCGCGCGATCACGGAGGCGGCCCGCACGCTCGCCACGGGACGGGCGGACGCCGTGGTCGCCTGCGCCGTGGACGAGGCCGACTGGCTCAACGCCGAGGGGTACGAAAGGCTGCGTGCCCTGGCGGCCCCCGGCCGCCCCGGCATGGTGTTGGGCGAGGCGGCGATCGCCCTCGTGATGGCGGCCGACCCGGGAGCGGCGCCGCTGGCGGCGGTGCGGGGGTGGGGCTCGGCCTCGGCGCCGGCCGCGCCCCACCGCTACCCGACCGAGGCCACCGCTCTGATCACGGCGTGCACCGGGGCGCTGGCGCGCGCCGGGCTCGCTCCGTCCGAGATCGACCTCGTGGCGAGTGCGG
>DAIDOU010000193.1 GCA_027458945.1 Acidobacteriota bacterium | reverse complement strand
ATGCCGGCCAGGCGCTCGCCGTCGAGCACCGGCAGGCAGCCGATCTTCAAGGCCCGCATCGTGCGCGCCGCGTCCTCGACCGGGTCGAGCGGGTGGGCGGTCCGCGGCGGGTGCGCCATCGCGTCGCGAACGAGGCCCTTGGGCTTGGCCGGCGCGAGGCACGGGCTGCTGCCGCCGCCGTGGAGGTCGCGGTCGGTGATGACGCCGACCAACAGGCCGCCGTCGAGCACCGGGAGGTGGCGCACGTTGTGCGCCTGCATGACCTCACACACCTGCTCGAGCGTGGCCTCGGGAGCGATCGTGATCACCGAGGTAGTCATGATGTCTCGCACCAGCATACGATCTCTCCTTCACTCCCCGGCGCGCCGCTCAGGCCGGCCGCGTGACGGCGAAGACGATGTTGCCGCCGAGCGCCGCCGGCACGCCGTCGCTCGCGGGCACGACCTCGGCCTCGAGCTCGGCCACCCAGGGCATCTCCTCGATGAGCTGCGAGAGGCGGCAGAGCAGCTCGACCTCTCCCCCGTCGGGCGCGACCTCGACCGCCTTGAGCATGCCGCGAACGTCCTCGTCGGTCAGCGGGGTGATGCGCACGACGGCGGGCTGCCCGACCCGCCCGAGCACGAGGACCGGACCGAACACCGGGTGCTGGCGCACCGAAAGCTCGAGCGGCGCGCCCTCCTCGCGCGGCCCGGGCACCTCCTCGATCGGCACCCCGAAGCACGCCAGCACCTCGCCCGCCTGCTCCCGCGTGAGCCGGCACGGCTCGACGCCGGAGGGCAGTTCGCGCACCGCTGCCTCGATCACGGCCCGCGCGCGGGCCTGGTCAGTGCCCTCGTACCAGGTCAGGCGGCCTTGCGGCTCGCGCCGGTACTCGGCGTAGGTCACCGCGTGTGCGAGCGCCCGCACGGCGGCCTCCGGGAACCGGTACGAGGGGAACTCGGTCCGGCGGCCTTCCAGCGCGCCTTTCCCCTCGAACGGAAACGACACCACCCCGGTCGCGCCCATCATCGAGAGCAGCACCGGCTTCGCCGCCCCGGACGCGCGCTCCGCCCCGACCACGCCGCGGCGGATGCCGCGCGACACCAGCTCCGGGTCGCAGTCGCCGACGCAGAGGAAGATCGCGATGACCGCGTCCACCCGCGGGTCCTCGAGCGCCCGCTGCACCGCCTTGTGGTAGTCCTCGGCGTCGGCCTGCGGCCCGAGATCGATCAGCCCCGACTCGGCGACCGTCAGGCCGTACGCCTCGCAGGCGTCCGCCGTGATCGTGACGACGCCCCCCGAGTTGCTCAGGATCGCGACGCGCCGGCCGGCCGGCGCCGGCTGATGGGCGAGCAGCAGCGCCGCGTCGAACAGCTCTTCGAGCGTATCCACGCGGATCACGCCGGCCTGCCGGAACAGCGCGTCGACCTCGACGTCCCCCACCGGGATCGCGCCGATGTGAGCCCCGGCCGCCGTCGAGCCGGCGCGGCTGCGCGCCCCCTTGACGCAGAGGACCGGCTTGCGGCGCGAGATCCGCCGCGCGACGCGGGCGAAGCGCCGCGGGTTGCCGAACGCTTCGAGGTAGAGGATCGCGATGTCGGTGGCCGGGTCCTCCTCCCAGAACTCGAGCACGTCGGTGCCGGAGACGTCGGCCCGGTTGCCGGCGGACACGAAGGTGGAGAAGCCGAGCCCGCGCTCGCCCGCGTACTGCAGGATGACGATACCGAGCGCGGCGGAGTGGGAGTAGAAGCCGATGCGCCCCAGCGGCGGCATCACCGAGGCGAGGCTGGCGTTGAGGCTGATCACCGGGTCGGTGTTGACGAGACCGAGACAGTTCGGCCCCACCAGGCGGGCGCCGTTGGCGCGCACGATGTCCACCAGGCGGCGCTGCAGGTCGGCCCCGGCCGCACCGGTCTCGGCGAAGCCGGAGGTGATGACGATCAACCCCTTCGTCCCGGCGCGGGCCGCGTCCTCGGCGACCGCGACGACGCCCTCCGCCGGGACCGCGACGACCACCAGGTCCGGCGGCTCGGGCAGTTCGCCGACGCTCGGGTAGGCGCGCACCCCGTGGACGGAGAGCGCCTGGTTGTTGACCGGGTATACGGTGCCGGTGAAGTTGTTCGCCAGGATGTGCTGGAAGATCCGACTGCCGATGCTGCCGCGGTCGCGCGAGGCGCCGACGACGGCGACGACCTTCGGGCGCAGCAGCAACGCCATCGAGTTGGCGGTGGCGATGTGTTCGCGCAGCTCGGCGCGTTCGAGCAGGGCGGCGGCGCCCGCGACCGGGAACTCGACGTGGTAGCTGCCGCCGTCGAGCACCTGCTTCGCCTCGAACCCCGACTTGCGGAACACGTTGGTCATCTGCTGGTTGTCGAAGAGCACGTCGGCCTCGAAGCCGACGAAGCCGACCCCGGCCGCGATCCCGGCCAGGCGCTCGAGCAGCAGCGTGCTGATCCCCCGCCCCTGGAACTCGTCGGCGACGATGAACGCGACGTCGGCGGTGTTGTGGGCGCCGAGGCTGACGTAGTTGCCGAAGCCGACGACCTTCGAGTCCTCCCCCTCGCCCATCACCGCGAGGACGCAGGCGCGGTCGCGCGGGTCCTCGCTGCACAGGCCTTCAATGAACTTGGTCGGCACCTGCTTCATCGAGGCCATGAACCGCATGCGCAGGCTCTGGCCTGAGACCTTGGACAGCATCTCCTGGATCGCCGGCAGGTCGGCCGGGGTCGCCATCCGGAGCACGACGCCCTGGCCGTCGCGCAGCAACACGTACTCGTGGAACTGCCTGGCGTCGGTGATGACCCTGAACATCGCGCGGCCCTCCGGTGCGTGACGGCTCAAGGATACCGCGGTTCCGACGCGGGGGGTCGCAACGCCGTCCCGAACGCTCGCCGGCCGGTCGCGCCGCTCCCGCGGCGGGAGGCGTTCAGCGGCGGTGCGGCGCGACCGCGCTCAGACGAACATGGCGTCGCGCAGGCGTTCGAGCATCGGCAGGCCGCGGATCTCGCTGTCGAACAGCGGCACGATCGCGCGCACGTTGCCGTCGAACTTCTGCCAGATCGTGCCCATGTGCTCCTGCTGCATCGCCACGCGGTTCTTCACGAACGCGGCCGCGTCGTCGCCGACCGCCGCGCGGTCGATGAGCATGTTGACGAGGACGCCACCCACCGGGATGCCGAAGTCGTAGAACCACTGGATGAACCGCGTGATCACCGCGATCGGGAGCGCTTCCGGCAGGGTGACGAAGAAGAACGAGGTCTTGCCCGGGTCGGTGAGCAGCACGCGCCCGTGCTCCATCCTGTCCCGGAACGTGAGGAGGTAGTCCATCAGCGGGTCCTGCTCCTTCTTCTTGGTGAACGAGAGCATCTCCCGCAACGTCTTCGCCTCTTCGCGGCTCTTGAGCATCTTGTTGACCCAGAGCGAGTAAACCTTCGACATCCCGAGCAGGCGGCGGGCGTTCGCGGTCGGCGCGGTGTCGAACACGTAGACGTCGTACTCGTTCTTGAACATGAGGTCGATCATGTTCTCGAACATCGCCGACTCCTCGAACGCCGGGTTCATCGTGGCCGACTCGACGAAGTCGTCGGCCTTCGTGGAGATGTCGGCGAACTTGAGGAACCACTGGATCTTCTCGCGGATCTCGAGCTTGCTGCGCTCGATCGTGTCCTTGGTGTCGATCTCGTACGCCCAGAGGTTGGGCACGCCGTCGACCGGCGTGTGCGCCCCGAGCACGTTCTGGCCGAGCAGGCTCGACAGGGAGTGCACCGGGTTGGTGGAGGCGAGCATCGTGCGGCGCCCCTCCTTGGCGTGCCACATCGCGGTGGCGGCGGCGAACACGGTCTTGCCGACGCCGCCCTTGCCGCCGAAGAAGATGAACTTCAGCCCCGGGTTCTCCCGCAGGTAGTCGCGCATCGACTTGTCGATCTGTGCCATCACGATCCTCCCGCCGTCCGCCACGCTCAGCCGTTGCCGTACATGATGCCGGCGAGCTTCTCGATCATCGCCAGGCCGGTAACGTCGCGCTCGAGCTCGGGCACCGAGGCCAGCACCTGGTTGCCGAACGTCGTGCGAATCTCACCGAGGTACTTGTCCTGCATCTGGATCCGGTTGCGCAGGTAGTCGGGGATGTTCTGTTGCGCCAGCGCCGCCGGGATCACGCGGTTGACGACGTAGCCGCCGATTGGGACGTCGAACTGGGCGAACAGCCCGGCCGCCTTCTGCGTGTCGCGGATGATCATGTCCTCGGGCGTGATGACGAAGAAGAACGCGGTCTTCGCCTTGTCGGTGAGGATCGACGAAGAAGCGTTGATCCGCTTCTTGATGTACTGCAGCTCGGCGAGGATCTGGTCCTGTTCGGTGTCCTTCTCGTGCCGCAGGCGGCTCACCATCTCCTCGTACTCGCGCATCTGCTCGCGCAGGTTGGTGACCTTGTCGATCCACTCGTCGTAGACCTTGGCCATCGACAGGTAGTAGAGCGCGTGGCCGAGGGGGACGAGGTCGTAGATGTAGTAGTCGTAGTCGCCCTTGACGACCACGTCCACGACCGCGTCGAAGATCGCGCTCTCCTCCATCGCCGGTTCGGCGCTGGCGGCCTGGATGTAGTTCTCGATCTCCTCGGGGACGGCCTCGAGGCCGTACATGTCCAGGATCTTCTTGCGGATCTCCCCCTGGTACTCCTTGATGTGGCTGTCGGCGTCGATCTCCTGCGCCCACAGGTTCTCCATGATCTTCACCGGCCCCTTGCCAAAGATGTCGCGCTGGAAGATGTCGGTGAGCGAGGCCTGCGGGTCGACGGAGAAGACGAGCACCCGCTTGCCGCTGGACGCGAGCCAGTAGGCGGTCGCCGCCGAGAACGTCGTCTTCCCCAGTCCGCCCTTGCCGCCGAACATGATGTAGCGGCGGTCGGGGTTCTTCTCGAACACGTCCTTGAGTCCCATGTGCCCTCCGATCACGAAGCCGGCGTCGTCGCCGTCGCGTCAGAACATCCCGTCGGACGCGTCCTTCTCGCGCAGCATGCGGCGCTTCCAGGTGGCGATCTGCGGCACAACGTACGGCAGCAGCCGCAGGCTGTAGTACGGCGGCAGGATCGGCACGCCGAGCAGATCCCCCATGGTGATGAGGATGAAAAGGTGCTCCATCGAGGCGCGCGTGCGCAGCGCCGCCCGGCTCATGTCGTGCGCGGCCATCCCGTAGATCGTCTGGCGCAACCCGTGCCAGACGCCCTTCAGGCCGCCCGCCTTCTTCTCCTGGTCAGTCATCGCTGCCTCCTCACGGGACCGCAACCGCGGTCCGCTCACAGCCCGTGCAGGTGGTACTCATGGTCGTCGCTCAGGTCGCGCTCGCGCAGCACCCGCCGCTTCCACGTCGCGACGTTCGGGACGACGTACGGCAGCAGGCGCAGGCTGTAGTACGGGGGCAGGATCGGGACGCCTACCATGCTTCCGAACGAGACGAACATGAACAGGGTCTCGAGCGAGCCGCGCAGCTCGACCGCCTGCTGGGCGATCTCGTAGCTCGTCAGCCCCCAGAGGAACTCGCGGACGGATCGCTTCCAGGTGCTCTTCTCGGTCAGGGCGCAGCCCCCAATCGCCGCCGGCCCGGGCTTCCCCCCGGAGCCGCGACCGCCTCGATGGTAGCATGCGGCCAGCGTGCCGGAATCGAGGGTTTGACGCGGTGGAGCGAGCCGCCCGGCCGCTGACCGAGGGAGGTCGCGGATGACCGGTGTGCTGGCGGTGGCGGCCGTGCTGGTGGTGGTCTGGTTCGCCGCCGGGACGTTCTGGAACGTGCGCAAGGGATCGGCGGCGATGCGCTGGATGCACGGCGGCCTGCCGCTGCTGGGCGAGCGCACGACCGTGCGCTGGCTCGGCTCCACCCTGGTCGAGATGGGTATCCAGCG
This sequence comes from Acidobacteriota bacterium, assembly GCA_027458945.1. Lineage (GTDB taxonomy): Bacteria > Acidobacteriota > Thermoanaerobaculia > Thermoanaerobaculales > Thermoanaerobaculaceae > RBG-13-68-16. The sequence goes on along the minus strand of DAIDOU010000193.1, from coordinate 460 downwards.
CGCCCTCGATCCGTTCGAGCGGGTCGCCGTGGTGGTCTTCCTCGAGCCGCGCGACCTGCCGTGGATGTGGGCCGCGAGCCGGAGCCGGGGCCGGCGCGACACGCTGATCGTGCGGGGCGTCCTGCGCGATGCGCCGCGGGCCGACGTCGAGCTGCTCGACCGCGGCAGCTGGTCGGGTCGCGAGGCGGTGCGGCGGCTCGCCTCCGGCGACTGGGTCGTGCGCGAGCCGTCCCCGACCGGCGAGCTCGCGCTCTACCACAAGACACCGGCGGCGGTGGCGCTCGGCGACGCCATGGTCGACCTCGCGCGCCAGGGGGGTCTGACCGTGCGGCGGCTCTCGGTCGCTCGCGGCGAGCGGACGTTCCAGCTGCACGTCGCTCTCCCGGCCGGGACAGACTCCGCCGCGGGCGTGTTCGGCGCGGTAAAAGCGCTCGCCCAACGCGCCACTGCCTGAGTCGTG
>DAIDOU010000192.1 GCA_027458945.1 Acidobacteriota bacterium | reverse complement strand
CAGATCGAGGACGCGATCGCGGCCGGGCGGCTCAACATCCTGCTCAACCTCGGCGGCGTGAGCCACATCGATTCGTCGGGGATCGGCGAGATGGTCGGCTGCTTCACGACGGTCGCCCGCAAGGGCGGCAAGATGAAGCTCTTGAACCTGACGCAGAAGATCCACGACATCCTGCAGATCACCCAGCTGATCACCGTGTTTGACGTGTTCGACAGCGAGCCCGAGGCGCTCTCGAGCTTCACGGCGTAGGGCTCGGCACGACGGTGTGCGACGGCGCGCCGGGAGCCACGGCGTCAACCTGACCGTCGCGCGCCGCCTCCTGCGGCCGATGGCGGCGGGAGCTGGAGCCTGCCCCGGTCGCGATGGCGCCCGCTGGCAAGGCGGACAAGCGAAATGCCCGCAGACGTAGCTGCAGCCTACGTCGAGGAGATTTCGCGCCGGCCAACGCGGCCAGCGGGATGCCAGCGCGAGCCGCAGCCGGAGTCGATCCGCGACAGGCTCCTAGCGCTCGTCTTCCTTTTGCATCTTCTTGAGGGCGGTCTCCATCGCCTCGAGGACCTGCTCGACGTCCTTGTCGCCGTGGGCGTGCGACAGGAACGAGGTGACCGGCGATCGGGACGGCAGCAGCGCACCGGCCTCGCGGCAGAGGCGCGCGAAGCGGGCCCAGCTCTCGTGGTCGGCCCGCGCGAACGAGTTGCCGTCGGTCACGGCCACGCGCGAGAAGGCGAGCGCGAAGATCGAGCCGACGCGGGCGCAGCGCAGCGGGCGGGAGAAACGGCCGGCCAGCGCCGCGACACCGGCTTCGAGCTGGGCGCCGCGCTCCTCGAGGCGTTGGTGGACGCTCTCGTTGCGCAGGACGGAGAGCGTGGCGGTCGCGGCGAGGACCGCCATCGGGGGCGGGGGGCCGGGAAGATCGTCGCCCGGAGCGGCGCCGAGCCCGCGGGCCCACGAGACCGCTCCAATCCTGGCCACGCCACCGCCCAGCGCCCCTCCGAACACCGCGACGTCGGGCTCGATGCCGAACGCTTCGGCCGCCCCGCCGCGGGCGAGGCGGAAGCCGGTGAACGTCTCGTCGAGGACCAGACGGGCCCCGGCGGCGCGCGTCAGCCTGGCGACGTCGCCGAGAAAGTCGGGGGTGGGCCGGATCACGCCGAACTGCGCCGCGATCGGGTCGAGCACGACCGCGGCGGCGTCGGCTCCGACCTCGTCGAGCACGGCGGCGAGCGCCTCGGCGTCGCCCCACGGCACCACCCGCACCTGGCGCGCCGCCTCGGCGGAGATGCCGGCGACGAGCGGCTGGCTGGCTCCGCGCGGGCCGGACGCGGCGACGTGGAACGCCTCCACCGCGCCGCGGCGGTTGCCCTCGAAGATCACGACGAAACTGCGGCCGGTGTCGCGGCGGCACCAGCGCAGCGCCAGCAGCCAGGCCTCGCTCTCCGAAGCGGTGATGACCCACGGCGCCAGCGCCGGGTTGTGTTCTCCAAGTAGATCTACAAGCTCGATTTCCGCTGCGGCGTGAAACCCGGCGGCGAGCCCCATCGTCGAGGCGCGGCGGACCGCGTCGAGGAGGTACTGGTTCCCGTAACCCAGGAGGTTGGAACCCGCGCCGCCGAGGAAGTCCAGGTAGGCGACGTTGTCGGCATCGAAGATGCGGCACCCTTGCGCCTTGGCCAGGAGAAGAGAATCCTCTCCCCGCCGGCCGGCCAACGGCGCCGCGCTGCGCGCCTGAGTCAAGAGTTCCTCCGCCCGTTGTCCCATCGTCGGACCAAACCTCCGTGAGTCACCAAGTCTAGCCGGTCCAACGCCGGCGCTCAAGTCTCCGCGCTCTCGTCCTCGTCGTCGCCTTCGGCACGGAAGAAGTAATGGGCGCACCGGTCGGAGCAGAACTCTCGCCCGTACGCCTGTCTGGCACACTTGTGACACGTGAGGTGGCCGCAGATCGGACACTTGGACAACGCCCAGGCAGGCAGCTCCTTGCGGCACGCCTCGCAAGCCCCTGCGTTCGCCGTGGGCATGGGCCGAGTATCGCCCCGCCGTCGCCTCGGTGCAAGCCCGTGGCGCCGTCGGGGGAAACCCGCCCCGCCACCCATTGTCGGCGCTGCGACCTGAGGGTACAATTCGCAGGCTACGTGCCGGCGTAGCTCAGCGGTAGAGCAGGGGTCTCATAAGCCCCGTGTCAGTGGTTCGATTCCACTCGTCGGCACCATCCCCATGGCCGTCATCGGCTTCGCAGCCGCGTTCCGCCGCCACTTCCCCGACCTCGTCGGTCGCCCGATTGCGGTCGCACTCTCCGGCGGTGCCGATTCGGTCGCCCTCCTCTGCCTCCTGCACGAGGCCGCCGGCGGCCTCGGCACCGCGGCGGCGGCCATCCACGTCCATCACCACGCCCGCGGCGCCGACGCCGACGCCGATGTCGTTCACTGTCAGGAGCTATGCGACCGGCTCGGGGTCGTGCTGGCGGTCGAGCATCTCGAGCCCGTGGTCCCGGCCGGGTGCTCGCGCGAGGCGTGGTGGCGGCGCGAGCGCTATCGGGCGCTGGAGCGGGCCCGCCGGCGCCTCGACTGTGCGGCGGTGGCCACGGCGCACACGCTCGACGACCAGGCGGAGACGGTGCTGCTCAAGCTCCTGCGGGGCGCGGGCCCACGCGGTGCCGGCGGCGTCCGCCGCCGGGTCGGATGCGTCATCCGGCCGCTGCTCGACGTCCGGCGCGAGGCGCTGCGCGAGTTCCTGCGCGGGCGCGGCGTCGCGTGGCGCGAGGACCCCAGCAACGCCGACCCGACGTTCCCTCGCGCCCGCGTCCGTCACGAACTGCTGCCG
>DAIDOU010000191.1 GCA_027458945.1 Acidobacteriota bacterium | reverse complement strand
GCTTCGCCCAGCTCCCGGTCTCGACGTGGCACAGCGGCGACGTGTTCGCCCGCGCGTGGGTGCGCTGGCTCGAGGTTCAGCGCTCGGCGGCGTTCGTCCGCGAACAGCTCGCCGCGCTGCCGCCGGGCGGTGACCGGGTTGCCATCGGGCCCCTCGCGCCGGACTCCCTGGCGGTCGGCGTTACCGAGGGTTGGCGGGGCGAGGTGTGCCACGTGGCGGTGACCGGCCCCGACGGCCGCTTCGCCCGCTACAAGGTCGTGGATCCGTCGTTCCACAACTGGACCGGGCTGGCGCTGGCGTTGCAGGGCGGGCAGATCTCCGACTTCCCGCTGTGCAACAAGAGCTTCAACCTCTCCTACTGCGGCCACGATCTCTGAGGAGCGCGATGCTGAAGGTCCTCCTCGCCCGCCTGCGCCAAGGTCACCGGACGTCCCGGTTCCCGGACGCGCCGCCCGCGCTCTCCGACCGGTTTCGCGGCGCTCCGGCGATCGACTCCGGGCGCTGTGCCGCCGACTGCCGCGCCTGCGCCGACGCCTGCCCCACCGGCGCCGTCGCGGTCGCCGGCGGCACTGTCCGCATCGACCTCGGCCGTTGCCTGTTCTGCACCCAGTGCCAGGACGCCTGCCCGGCCGGCGCGATCACGATGGCCGGGGACTATCGCATGGCCGCCAGGTCGCGCGCGGCCCTCGTCGCCGGCCCGGACCCGGTGCCCCTCGCGGCGGCGCTCGACCGGCGGGCGCGAACGCTGTTCGGGCGCTCGCTGCGCCTGCGCCAGGTGAGCGCCGGGGGGTGCAACGGGTGCGAGGCGGACGCCGCCGTGCTGCAGACGATCGTCTTCGACATGCAGCGGTTCGGCATCGGCTTCGTCGCCTCGCCGCGCCACGCCGACGGCCTGCTCGTCACCGGGCCGGTCACCGCCAACATGCGCGCCGCGCTCCTCGCGACCTACGATGCGGTCCCGGCGCCCAAGCTGGTGATCGTCTCCGGCGCGTGCGCGATCTCGGGAGGTCCGTTCGCCGGCCGGCCCGAGGTCGAGGGCGGGGCGGCCGGGCTGCTGCCCGTCGATCTGTTCGTCCCCGGGTGCCCGCCCCACCCTGCGACTCTCCTGGACGGCCTCCTGCGCCTGCTCGGCCGCCTCCCGCGCCCGCGCTGACCGGCCGGTATCGCGGGCGGCCGGACCACCGGGCATCGCCGCGGACCGCCGGTCCGGCTACACGCAGGGCCGGCCCCCCGGCCGGCCCTGCGCACATTCACGGCGAGTTCTACTTCCCGGCCAGGCCGCGGGTCTCGAGCATTGGCCCGATCTCGGGGTCGCGGCCGCGGAACGCGCGGTACATCGCCGCCAGGTCCTCGGTGTTGCCGCGCGAGAGGATCATGGCGCGGAAGCGGTCGCCGTTGGCGCGCGTCAGCCCGCCGTGCTCGGTGAACCAGGCAAACGCGTCGTCGTCGAGCATCTCCGCCCACAGGTAGGCGTAGTAGCCGGCGGCGTAGCCGTTGCTCCAGATGTGGAGGAAGTAGCTGGAGCGGTAGCGCGGCGGCACCTGCGGCACGTCCACGCCGGTCGCCTTGAGCGCGGCCGCCTCGAACGCGTCCACGTTCGGCTTCGGGGCGCCGGCGGCGAGCGTGTGCCACTGCATGTCGAGCTCGGCGGCGGCGATCAGCTCGGTGAGGTCGTACCCCTGGTTGAACGTGGCGGCGCGCTTGATCTTGTCCACCAGCTCCTGCGGCATCGGCTTGCCGGTCTTGATGTTGATCGCGTAGTGCGCCAGCACCTGCGGGTACAGCGCCCAGTGCTCGTTGATCTGCGACGGGAACTCGACGAAGTCGCGCGCCACGTTGGTGCCGGACAGGCTCGGGTACTCCTCGTCGGCGAACATGCCATGCAGCGCGTGGCCGAACTCGTGGAACATCGTGGTGACGTCGTCCCAGGAGAGCAACGCCGGCTGGCCGGGCGCCGGCTTGGTGAAGTTGCCGACGTTGAAGACCACGGGCTTGGTGCCGAGGAGCTTGGACTGGATCACGAAGTTGTCCATCCACGCCCCGCCCGACTTGTTGTCGCGCTTGAAGTAGTCGCAGTAGAACAGCGCCAGCGGCGAGCCGTCCTTGTCGAGCACCTCGAAAACACGCACGTCGGGGTTGTACACCGGGATGTCGTGACGCTCCTTGAACGTCACGCCGTAGAGCTCGTGCGCCGCGTAGAACACGCCGTCCTCGAGCACGCGGTTGAGCTCGAAGTACGGCTCGAGCTGCGCCTCGTCGAGGTCGAACTTCGCCTTGCGCACCTGGTCGGCGTAGAACTCCCAGTCCCACGGCTCGAGCTTGAAGTCGCCGTGCTGCGTGTCGATCAGCGCCTGGATGTTGGCCGCCTCACGCTGCGCGTTGGCGGTCGCCGGCGGCACCAGCTTGCCGAGGAAGCTCTCGACCGTGGCCGGCGTCTTGGCCATCTGGTCCTCCAGCCGCCACGCCGCATAGTTCGGGAAACCGAGGAGCTTCGCCTTCTCGGCGCGCAGCATCGCCAGCTCGGTGATCGTGGCGCGCGTGTCGTTGGCGTCGCCGCGCTCGGCGCGCAGCCACGAGTCCTCGAACAGCTTCTGCCGCGTGGCGCGGTCGGACAGCGAGGAGAGCGCCGGCTGCTGCGTCGTGTTCTGCAGCGGGATCAGCCATTTCCCCGCGAGGCCGCGGCTTTTGGCGTCCTGCGCGGCGGCGTCAAGCTCGCCCTGCGACAGGCCGGCCAGCTCGGCCTTGTCGCCCACCACGAGGGCGCCCGCCTTGGCGGCGGCCAGGAGCTGGTTGGTGAACTTGGCGGAGAGCGCGGCGTCGCGCTCGTTGAGCTGCTTGAGCCGGGTCTTGTCCGCGTCCGAGAGCCGGGCGCCGGCGTGCACGAACTGCTGGTGGTAGTACTGGACCAGGCGCGCCGACTCGGGGTCGAGCTTGAGCGAGGCGCGCTCGCCGTAGACCGCCTCGACGCGCTTGAACAGCTTGTCGTTGAGGAAGATGGCATCCTGGTGCGCGGCCAGCTTGGGCGCCACCGCTTCCTGGAGCTTCTGCAGCGTCGGGTCGGTGTTGGCCGAGCACAGCGCGTTGAACACCTGCCCGACGCGGAGCAGCAGCGGACCGCTCTTCTCCAGCGCGACGAGGGTGTTCTCGAACGTCGCCGGCGCCGGGTTGTCGGCGATCCTCTCCACCGCCGCCCGCTGCTGCTTCATCCCCTCTTCGAGCGCCGGCCCGAAGTCCGCATCCTGGATCTTGTCGAACTGCGGCGCCTGGAACGGAAGCGGGCTGGGAGTGAAGAACGGGTTCGTTCGGGCTGCGGGCGCCATGGGTGCAGGCTCCGCCTGCCCGGCGCGCGCGCCGGACGACGGCAGGACGAGGAGCACGGCCGCGGCCGCGAGGCTGAGTGCCAGAGTTCGGAGCATCGCTTGGTCCCTCCTGTGGTGCCCGCCTGACCGCGCAGCGTTCGGCGAGCGGTCCGCCGGGCGAGGCACGTTACTCGCAGCGGCGCCGCACGGTCAAGCGCTCGAACACAAGCCGGCCGGCAAAAGGAATCGCGCCACCCTGCGGGGCGAACGGTGCGTGGAGACCCTGAGGCCCGCGCCCAGCGCACGCGATCGCTCTCACCTCACCGCCCCCCTTGGCCGCTCCCCGGCCGTCGAGCCGGGTGACCGAGGGTCTCGAGCGCGAGAAGGACCTCGGCGTTGGGGTCGAACCCCAGGGCGGCCAGCTTCTCGAACGTCAGGCGGACGTCGGGGATCAGGCACCTCCCCCGCTCGGGGTCGTCGGGGAAGGTGACGTTCTGCTTGAACGCGACGGCGCACATGAGCTGCGTGTTCCGCAGGCGGAACAGCAGCGAGTCGCTGAAGCAGTTGCCGGCCTGGGCCGGCGGCGTCCCGACCACCGTCGCGCCGAGGCTGCTCAGCGCCGCCAGCATCGAGAAGCCGGCGCTGTAGGTGAAGGCGGAGGAGAGGACCACGATCGCCCGCGGGCGATAGGGCACGATTCCGGCCTCGTAGCGGCGGTAGAACGTCGGCGCCTTCTTGAGCTCGGCCAGCAGACGCGCTCCGGCGTCGGCCCCGGCCCGGCGCTCGCCGGAGAAGTCGTAGTCGTTGGTCTGCAGCGGCAGGTCGCGGCCGCGGTTGATCTCCTCGAGACGACTGGCCGCGTACACCTGGAAGTAGAGGTCGGAGTACCTGACGATCTGGTACCCGGTCGCGTACGTCTTCATCACCTCGGGGCCGAAGAGGAAGTCGATCAGGATCGCCTCCATGAGGTCGTTCCCCCCGGTGTTCGCCCTCAGGTCCACGATCAGGTTCTCGGTCCCCTTCGCCCGCATCGCGTCCATGAGGCCAGCGAAGGCGTCGGTCGCCGAGGGAATCCCGGCCAGCACCGCCTCCATGCTCGCGGGGGGCTCGCCGCGGTGAAACCTCCGGTACGCCTCCCGGGTCATCTCCGCACCCTCGCTCATCCCCGCTGCGAGCCACGCCTCGCACCCCTCCCGGTAGGCGGACATGTCGTCGATCTCGAGCAGCGCGGTCTTGCCGGCGCCGTCGAGGAAGCGCCAGGCGACGTCGGTCGCCCGCGTGTCGGGCATCGTGACACGGGAGGCAAGCGTCGCCGCCGGCGCCGGGCCGGACGCGAGCCCGAGCTCGCGCACCTCACCCGAGGCCAGGCGGAGCGCGACCCGGATCGTGGAGCGGTCGCTCCACTCGGGGAGCAGCAGCGCGACGCCGCGCTCCGTCCTCAGCCCCCTCACGAGGAGGGCGAGCGTCCCGTACACGTTCTCGATCCCGCGCAGGTTGTTCTGGCGCTCGACCAGCTCGTGCATTGGGACGCCCTCGATCGCCACCAGCGCGGCCCCCAGCAGGTCGCGACCTCGCGACCCGGCCGCGCCGGATGGCGCTGCCCCGCTTTCGGGAGCGGCCGCGACGACGAGGGACTCGTCGACGATTCGGAACCCCAGCGGCAGCCCGGGCCGGGGGCCGCCGTCGTCCGCCTGGAGCACCGCCGTGTGCCCGTCGCGCAGCCGCGCGACGAACGGCAGCAGGTACCGGTAGAACTGCTCCTCCGTCATCCCCCCGGAGGGAATCGCACGGAGGAGGTCGTGGAGCCGGCGGTGGAAGGCGATGATGCCACCGCCCGCGCTGTACGGGTCTGGGTGTGAACGCTCGATCGCATCGGCCAGCTGCCTCGCATCCTGGGTGAGCTCCACCCGGCTGAAGACCTTGGCTTCCTGGGCGCGAGCCGGCAGCGCGGCGACCGCCGCCAGCGCCGCAACGAGCGCCACGGCCACCGCCGCCGGTCGCACCGAACCGGACGCAGATGTCCTCGTCGTCACTGGGTCCTCCTCCGGCGGCAGGCCCGCCTATCGGTACAAACGCGGGCCGCCCCAGCCCGGTTCTCCGGACCGGCCGGTGGAAGCCTCAGAGCCCGGCGAGCAGCTCTCTGACCTTCGCCACCGCGTCGGCAAGGGCGACCGGGATCTTCACCCTGTCGCGGCGCAGCGAGAGCTCGGCCTGGCCCTGCTCGACCCCCTTCTTGCCGATGACGACGCGCACCGGGAAGCCGATCAGGTCGGCGTCGTTGAACTTGACGCCGGGGCGCTCGTCGCGGTCGTCGTAGAACACCTCGCAGCCGGCCGCATCAAGGTCGGCGTAGACTCGCTCGGCGGCCTCGCGAACCGCGGCCACGTCGGGGTTGAGCGCGATCAGCTCGACCTCGAACGGCGCCAGCGGCCGCGGCCAGACGATACCGGCGTCGTCGTGGTTCTGCTCGACCGCCGCGGCCACGGTGCGGCCGACCCCGAGCCCGTAGCACCCCATGATCATCGGCTGCACCGCCCCCGCCTCGTCGAGGAAGTTGCACGCCATCTTCGCCGAGTACTTGGTGCCGAGCTTGAAGATGTGGCCGACCTCGATGCCGCGCTTGACGACGAGCGGCGCGCCGCAGCGCGGGCAGGGATCGCCCGCCCGCGCGACGCGGATGTCCGCGACGATCGCCGGGGTGAAATCGCGGCCCGGGACCACGCCCACGACGTGGTAGTCGGCGCGGTTGGCGCCGGCGGCCGCCACCGCCATTCGCATCACCTCGGGATCGGCCACCATGCGCACGCCGGTCAGGCCGACGGGGCCCGAGAACCCCATCCCGCCGCCCGTGACCTGCTCGACCTTCGCCTCGGCGGCGAGCTGGAGGTGGCTCGCCCCGAGCACGTTCTTGAGCTTGATCTCGTTGACCTCGTCGTCGCCGCGCACCAGTGCGACCGCGAACTCGGCGTCGGTCTCGACGATCATGGTCTTGATGAAGTGCGAGGGATCGAGGTGGAGGAACGCCGCAACGTCGGGCACGGAGGTCGCCCCGGGCGTGTGGACCTCCTCGGGGGCGGTGGGGGTCGCGCCGGGCCATGGCGGCGGCGGCGCGATCGCAGCGGTGATGGCCTTCTCCGCGTTGGCGCCGTAGCCGCACTCGCAGGCCACGACCGCGTCCTCGCCGGTCGCAGCCAGCACCATGAACTCGTGCGACTCGCTCCCCCCGATGTTGCCGGTGTCGGCCTCGACCGCCGTGTACGAGAGCTGGCAGCGGTCGAACACCCGCCGGTACGCCCTCTCCATCGCGCGGTACGTCTCGTCGAGGCTCGCGGCGGAGGTGTGGAACGAGTAGGCGTCCTTCATCACGAACTCACGACCGCGCATCAGGCCGAAGCGGGGCCGGATCTCGTCGCGGAACTTGGTCTGGATCTGGTAGAGGTTGGCTGGCAGCTGGCGGTACGAGGTGACGCGCCGGCGGACCGCGTCGGTGATCACCTCCTCGTGCGTCGGGCCGAAGCAGAAGTCGCGGTCGTGGCGGTCCTTGATGCGGAGCAGCTCCTTGCCGTAAAACTGCCAGCGGCCC
>DAIDOU010000190.1 GCA_027458945.1 Acidobacteriota bacterium | reverse complement strand
AGGCTCCACGCCGTCTCGCCGTGGCGGATGAGCCAGATCTCGCCCATCCCGCTCACTCGGCCGCCACGTGCCAGCCGCCGGGCACGAGCGCGTCGGCTTCCTTCGGGCCCCAGCTCCCCGGCTCGTACTCCAGCACCGGCGTACCCGCCTTGATCACCGGGTCGACGATCCGCCACGCCTCCTCCACCCAGTCCTCGCGCGCGAAGCGGAACGAGTCGCCGGCCATCGCGTCGCCGAGCAGCTCCTCGTACGGACCGAGCCCGCCGGCGAGCCCGCGGGTCACCTCGAGCTCGACGCACTGGGCCCCGGGGCGCCGTCCGGTGCTGCCCTCCGGCTCCTTGATCGCGGCGCCGAGCGCGATGACGAAGTTCGGGCTCAACCGGAAGCGGACGTGGTTGGCTCTGAGCTCCGGCACCTCGACGATCGCCGGCGGCCGGCGCAGCCGCACCACGACCTCGGTGCGGGTGACCGGCAGGCACTTGCCGGCACGGATGAGGAACGGCACCCCCTGCCAGCGCCAGTTGTTGACCTGGAGCTGCAGCGCCACGAACGTCTCGACGTCGGACCGCGGCGCCACCCCCGGCTCGTCGCGGTAGCCGCGGAACTGCCCGCGCACCACGTGGCGCGGCGACAGCGGCGGGATTCCCTTGAGCACCTTGACCTTCTCCTCGCGGATCGTCTCCGTGTCGCGGCTGCGCGGCGGCGGCTCCATGGCGATGTTGGAGACGACCTGGAGGAGGTGGTTCTGGACCACGTCGCGGACCGCCCCGGCGCGGTCGTAGAACGCTCCCCGGCCTTCCACCCCGAACGCCTCGGCCATCGTGATCTGGACGCTCTCCACGTAGTGGCGGTTCCAGATCGGCTCGAGGAAGGTGTTCGCGAAGCGGAAGAAGACGAGGTTCTCGACCGTCTCCTTGCCGAGGTAGTGGTCGATGCGGAAGACGTTGGCCTCGGCGAAGTGCTCGTGCAGCGTCGCGTTGAGCGCGCGCGCCGAGGTTAGGTCGTTGCCGAACGGCTTCTCCACAACTAGCCGCGCCCCGCCCGCCAGGCCCGCGCGGACGAGCTGGCCGCCGACCAGCCCGAACAGCCCCTGCGGGATTGCCATGTAGTGCACGGGCAGCCGCGCGCCGGCGAGCTCGCGCTTGAGCGCCGCGAACGTCGCCGCGTCGGCGTAATCGCCGTCCACGTAGCGAAGCAGGGCCAGAAGCCGCGGAAACGCGTCCGCGTCCACGCCGTCGCCGTGCGCCTCGACGCTCGCCCGCGCTCGCGCCTTCAGCTCGGCAAGCCCCCACCCCGACTTGGCGACGCCGATCACCGGCACGCGCAGAACACCGCGGCGGATCATGCTCTGCAGCGCCGGGAAGATCTTCTTGAAGGCGAGGTCACCGCTGGCCCCGTAGAAAACCAGCGCGTCGGCCGGCACGCCGCTCACCGCGCCTTCTCCTCGTGGCCGCCGAACGCGAAGCGCATCGCCGAGAGGACCCGATCGGCGTAGTCGGCGTTGCCGCGCGAGGAGAAGCGCTCGTGCAGCGCCGCCGTGAGCACCGGGGCGGGGACGCCCTCCTCGACCGAGGCCAGCACCGTCCAGCGTCCCTCGCCGGAGTCGGAGACGCGGCCGGAGAACGAGCCGAGCTCCGAGTCGCCGGCGAGCGCGCCGGCAGTAAGGTCGAGCAGCCAGGAGGCGATCACGCTCCCCCGCCGCCACACCTCCGCGACCTCGCCGAGGTCGAACTCGTAGCGGTAGCGCTCGGGGTCGCGCAGCGGCGTGGTCTCCGCGTCCGCCACCTGCGCCCGCAGGCCGACCGCGGCGCCGCGCAGGATGTTCAACCCCTCGGCGTACGCGGCCATGAGGCCATACTCGATGCCGTTGTGGACCATCTTGACGAAGTGCCCGCCGCCGGCCGGGCCGCAGTGCAGGAACCCCCGCTCCGCGGTCCCCTTCCCCGGCGGGCGCCCCGGCGTGGGCGCCGCGGTGCCCGCACCCGGCGCCAGCGCCGCGAACACCGGCTCGAGCCGGCGCACCGCCGCGGGCTCGCCGCCGATCATCAGGCAGTAGCCGCGCTCGAGCCCCCACACCCCGCCGCTGGTGCCGACGTCGAGGTAGTGGATCCCCTTCGGCGCGAGTTCCTTCGCCCGGCGGATGTCGTCGACGTAGTAGGAATTGCCGCCGTCGATGACGGTGTCCCCGGCGGCCAGCAGCGGCGCGAGCCCGGCGACCGTCGCGTCGACGACCGCGGCGGGGACCATCATCCAGACGGCGCGCGGCGGCTGCAGCTTGGCCGCCAGCTCGGTGAGCGACGCCGCCGCCACGGCACCCTCCGGCGCCAGCGCCGCCGCGGCGCCCGGCGCCACGTCGTAGACCACGCACTCGACGCCGGCGCGCAGCAGCCGCCGCACCATGTTGGCGCCCATGCGCCCGAGGCCGATCATCCCGATCTGCGTCACGTTCCCTCCCGCGCGGGCCACGTCCAGTCGCGGACCTCGGCCCGGTCGATCCCATGCTCGAACGCCTGGGCGATGCTCTCGATGATCCGACCGCGCAGCCACTCCTTGGCGTGCGCGCCCGCCGCCTGCAACCCGGGGACGCGGTCGATGACGTCGATCGCCAGGTTGAAGCGGTCCACCTGGTTGCGGATCGCCAGCTCGAGCGGGGTGTTGATGTTTCCCTTCTCCTTGTAGCCGCGCACGTGCAGGTTGTCGTGGTTGGTGCGGCGGTACGCGAGCTTGTGGATCAGCCACGGGTAGCCGTGAAAATTGAAGATGATCGGCTTGTCGCGGGTGAACAGCGTGTCGAAGTCGTGGTCGGAGAGCCCGTGCGGGTGCTCCGAGTCGGGTTGCAGGCGGAACAGGTCGACCACGTTGACGAAACGGATCTTGAGGCGGGGAAATTGCTCGCGCAGGATCGCGACCGCGGCGAGCGACTCCATCGTCGGCACGTCGCCGGCGCTGGCCATGACCACGTCGGGCTCCTCGCCGCCGTCGGTGCTCGCCCACTCCCAGATCCCGATCCCCTTGGTGCAGTGCACGACCGCGGCGTCGATGTCGAGGTACTGCAGGTGCGGCTGCTTGTCGGCGACGATGACGTTGACGTAGTCGGTGCTGCGCAGGCAGTGGTCGGCCACGCTGAGCAGGCAGTTGGCGTCGGGGGGCAGGTAGATGCGGGTGACCCCGGCGCTCTTGTTCGTCACCACGTCGAGGAAGCCGGGGTCCTGATGCGTGAACCCGTTGTGGTCCTGACGCCACACCAGCGACGTGATGAGCAGGTTGAGCGACGCGACCGGGGCGCGCCAGCGCACCTCCGCCTTGCTCTTCTCCAGCCACTTGGCGTGCTGGTTGAACATCGAGTCGATGATGTGGACGAACGCCTCGTAGGTGGAGAAGAACCCGTGCCGGCCGGTCAGCACGTACCCTTCCAGCCACCCCTCGAGCGTGTGCTCGCTGAGCATCTCCATGACGCGGCCGTCCGCGGCCAGCTCGCCGCCGTCGGCGTCCTCCGGCCGGGACTCCGCCAGCCACGTCTTCTTGCTCGCCTCGTAGACCGCCTGCAGCCGGTTCGAGGCCGTCTCGTCCGGGCCGAAGACGCGGAAGTTCGTCATGTTGGCGCGCATCGTGTCGCGCAGGAACTGGCCGAGCCGGTCGGTGGCCAGCGCGGTCGCGGCGCCGGGGCGCGGCACCGGTACGGCATAGGCGCGGAACTCCGGGAGGCGCAGCGGCCGGCGCAGCGCGCCGCCGTTCGCGTGCGGGTTGGCGCTCATCCGGCGCTCCCCCGCCGGCGCCAGCGCGCGCAGCTCCGGCGCCAGCCGCCCCTGCGCGTCGAACGCGGTCTCGGGGTGGTAGCTGCGCATCCACTCTTCCACCTGCCGCAGGTGCGCGGGGTTGGTCGCGACCTCGGCGATCGGCACCTGGTGCGCCCGCCACGAGCCCTCGACCCGGTGGCCGTCCACCTCCTTCGGCCCGGTCCACCCCTTCGGCGTGCGCAGCACGATCATCGGCCAGCGCGGCCGGAAGGCGCGGCCGCTCGCGCGCGCCTCGCGTTGCGCCGCGCGGATCTCGTCCAGGCAGCGCTCCAGCGTCGCGGCCATCGTCTGGTGCATCGCGGCCGGCTCGTCGCCCTCGACGAAGTGCGGCGTCCAGCCGTAGCCGAGGAACAGGTGCTCCAGCTCCTCGTGCGAGATGCGCGCCAGTACCGTCGGGTTGGAGATCTTGTAGCCGTTCAGGTGCAGGATCGGCAGCACCGCCCCGTCGCGGACCGGGTTGAGGAACTTGTTGGAGTGCCACGACGTCGCCAGCGGTCCGGTCTCCGCCTCGCCGTCGCCGACCACCGCGGCGACGATCAGGTCGGGGTTGTCGAACGCGGCGCCGAACGCGTGCGAGAGGCAATACCCCAGCTCGCCGCCCTCGTGGATCGAGCCCGGCGTCTCCGGCGTGCAGTGGCTGCCGATGCCGCCGGGGAACGAGAACTCCTTGAAGAACTTCTGCATCCCCTCGAGGTCCTGGCCCTTGTCCGGGTAGACCTCGGAGTACGTTCCCTCGAGGTAGGCGTTCGCGAGCACGGCCGGGGCGCCGTGGCCCGGCCCGGAGACGTAGAGCACGTCGAGGTCGTGGGCGCGGATCAGCCGGTTGAGGTGCACCCAGACGAACGTCTGCCCGGGGTCGGAGCCCCAGTGCCCGAGCAGACGGGCCTTGACGTGCTCCGGCCGCAACGGCTCGCGCAGCAGCGGGTTGGCGCGCAGGTAGAGCATGCCGGCGCACAGGTAGTTGCACGCCCGCCAGTAGGCGTCAAGCCGCTGCAGCTCCTCTCCGGACAGCGGTGCGGGACCGGGATGCGTCCGGTTGGCGTGCTCGCTGGGGGCGTGCGGTTCCATCGGCGTCGGCCTCCCTGGGTCGACCACCATCGTACGCCCGCCACCCAGGGGCGGGGCCGCGCCAGGGCTGGCCCGCGGAGGTATGATCGAGCGGAAGAGAAGGAGACGCATGCCATGGGAAAGCTTCTGGCTGTCTCGCTCGCTCTCGCGGTGGTCCTCCTCGCCCCACCGCTCGCCGCCCAGGACGACATGAGGTACGAGCCGTTCTCGCCCGATCAGCTCGACAATCTGCTTTCGCCGATCGCGCTCTACCCCGACCCGTTGCTGGCCCAGGTCCTGCTCGCCGCGACGTTCCCCGATCAGATCGACGAGGCGTCGCGGTTCGTCCGCGACGACCCCAACCCCGCCGACGTCGACGGCCAGTGGTGGGACATCAGCGTCAAGTCGGTCGCGCACTACCCGCAGGTGCTCGAGATGATGGCCGACAAGCTGGACTGGACCACCGCCCTCGGCCAGGCCTACGTCAACCAGTCCACCGACGTGATGGCGTCGGTGCAGCGCCTCCGCGCGCAGGCGCAAGCGGAAGGCAACCTCTACTCGACGCCGGAGATGCAGGTGGTGGACGCCGGCGGCGAGATCGAGCTGTGGCCGGCGCAGCCGCAGTACGTCTACGTGCCGCAGTACGACCCGGCCGTCGTCTTCTTCGCCCGCGCGCCGCTGTTCTTCGGGGTCCGTTTCGCGATCGGGGCGTGGCTCAATTACGACTTCGACTGGCGCGAGCACCGCATCCTCTACCACGGCTGGGAGCACGACCACGGCTGGGTGCAGCGCAGCCGGCCATACGTCCACATCGACACCACATACGTCAACAACGACTACCGAACCATCGTCATCAACCGCAACGTCATCCGACAGCCGGTAAACTACCGGGCGTTGAACCGCTACGACGACGTGCACCGCAACGCCAACTTCGACAGGTTCCGCGGCAACGACCGCGCCGTCGAGAACCCGCCGCCGATGCCAAACCGCGAGACGTTCCGCAACAACCCGCCGCCGGTGCCAAACCGCGAGACTTTCCGCAACAACCCGCCGCCGGTCCCAAACCGCGAGACGTTCCGCAACAACCCGCCGCCGGCCCCAAACCGCGAGATCGTCCGCAACAAGGTCATCATGCGCAACTTCGACACCAACGACCCGCGGCTGAACGAGTACCGCGGCCACGTTCCGCCCCCGTCCGCCCGCGTCCACCTGCCCGAGGCGCCGGCGTTCACACCGGCGCAGGGCGGGTTCAACCCGCGTCTGGAGAGCCGCCGGGGGCAGGCCAGCCGGGTGCAGGCGCAGCCGCCACAGAGGGTGAAGGCTCTCCCGGCGCACCCCCAGGGGCGGAAGGAGAGGGACGAAAGGAAGCGGCCATGAACCACGAAACCGAACCGAAGCGCGGCGCGGCGGTCGTGCTCGCGTCGCTTCTCCTGGCGTGCGGGCTCGTGGCCGGCCAGGCGTCCGCCGCCGGAAAGGCCCCGAAACAGAAGCTCTTCGCCACGCCGGAGGCCGCCGTCCAGGCGCTGGTGCGGGCGGCGACGGCCGCGGACCCGAAGGAGATCGCGGCGATCTACGGGCCGGAGCGAGAGAAGTTGCTCACCGGCGACGCCGTCGAGGACGCCAACGCGCTCCACCGGTTCGCCGACAACCTTGCCAAAGGCGCGACGCTCGAGAAGGTCAACGACGCCACCTACACCCTGCTCGTCGGCGAGGCGCGCTGGCCATCGCCGATCCCGATCGTGAAGGACGGCCGCAAGTGGCGCTTCGACACGGCGGCCGGCCTCGACGAGATCCTCAACCGGCGGATCGGCCGGGACGAGCTCTCCGCGATCATGACGTGCCGCGCCTACGTCCTCGCGCAATGGGAGTACTTCACCGAGGCGCGCGACACCAGCAAGGACGGCCTCGCCGTCTACGCCCAGCGCTTCATCAGCACGCCGGGGGAGCGCAACGGCCTGTACTGGGAAGTCCCGCCGGGCGGCACGCCGAGCCCTCTCGGCAGCCTCGTCGCCGAGGCGCGGGCCGAGGGGTACACGCCGGGCGAGGCCAAGGCCGGCGAAGCGACGAAGCGTTCGCCGTACCACGGCTACTTCTTCAGGATCCTCAAGGCCCAGGGGCCGCACGCCTCCGGCGGCGGTTTCAGCTACGTGATCAACGGCAACATGATCGCCGGCTACGCCCTGATCGCCTACCCTGCCAGGTGGGGCAGCTCGGGGGTCATGACGTTCATCGTGAACCAGCAAGGCCGCGTCTACGAGAAGAACCTCGGACCGCAGACGGCCGAGCTGGCCGCCGCCATCACGGCGTACGACCCCGACCCGACCTGGAAGCTGGTCGAGGAGCCGTAGTCACCGCGACGGCAGCGCGCGGCGGGGAGAGGTTAGAAGGAAAACGGTAGAGGGAAGACGGCGCCCGTCGTTCCTCTACCCTCTCCCCTTTACCTTCTCACTTCTTCCCTCTCACGTTCTCAACGGCCGAGGTAGACGGAAGACGAAGCCGTCTTCGTCTTCCCTTTCCCCGCTTCCTTCTTCCCTCTTACTTCCTTTTCCTTCAGTTCTCTTCGCCGGCCGCCTTCTCCAGCTCGGCGATGCGCTTGCGCACCACCATCTCGGCCATGTCCGGGATGACCTCCCAGGCGATGCGCTCGAGCTGCGGCGCGGC
>DAIDOU010000189.1 GCA_027458945.1 Acidobacteriota bacterium | reverse complement strand
GCGGGCGACCTCGATACGGCGCTGCGCCTGGCGCTCGACCTCGCCGGCGAGCCGTGCGGTGAGGGCGACGCCGCCGCCTGGCACGAGCCGCTCATCGTCGAGGCGAAGCGCCGGCTGTACCCGGAGACGTTCCCGCCGCCGAGCCCCGGCGTGGCCAAACTCGACGGCTACTTCGTCCCGCTCGCCAAGGCCGTGCTGGCCGAGCAGGCGCGCGGCGGCGTGGGCCTCGCGGCCCGCCTGCCGTTCGCGCCGCTGGCCGACGAGGAGATCGGGCGCTGGCCGTCGGGTGAGGAGTACCGCCGCCTGCTGCGCCACGTCGAGGACGACGCGGTCCTCGTCTGCCTGGCGATGGTGCAGGCGTGGCAGGGGTTCTCCACCTACGAGCACGTCCTCGGAGTGACCGGTCTCGCGCTCTGGATCGGCCGCCAGCTCGCGAAGGTGGTGGCGGTCGACCTGCCGCTGCTGCACGGCGCGGCGCTCGGCCACGACATCGGCAAGTTCGGCTGCGTCGGGGACGAGGTGCGGCGCATCCCGCGCCTGCACTACTACTACACCCACACCTGGTACCAGGACCGCGGCCTGCTCAGCATCGGCCACATCGCGACGACGCACTCGGTGTGGGACCTCGAGCTGGTGCGGCTGCCGGTCGAGACGCTGCTGCTGATCTACGCGGACTTCCGCGTCAAGGAGTCGGCGGGCCCGGGCGAGGGGATGGGGATCATCTCGCTCGCCGAGTCGTTCGCGACGATCCGCGACAAGCTGGAGAACCTCGACCGCGAGAAGATCCGCCGCTACCGCGGCGTCTACCGCAAGCTGCGCGACTTCGAGGAGTACCTGCAATACCTCGGCGTCGAGCTCGACCCACCCGGTTTTGCCGGGCCGCCGCCGCCACGCCCCGCCTGCCCGAAGGAGCTCGACATCGTGGCCGTGCTCGCCGGTCGCGAGCGGCCGGACGCGGTGGCGCTCGCCACCGGCCGCACCCTGGCCACGGTCCGGCGCCTGCTGGTCACCGCCCACAACGTCGGCGTGATGGAGCGGCTGCGCGACCTGCCGGCGCTGCGCGCCCTGATCGAGGAGGCGCGCTCGTTCGAAAGCTGGCGCGACCTGCGCACCTACCAGACGATCCTGAGCGAGTACGCGCCCGCGCTGTCGCGCGAGCAGAAGGCGCTCGCGTTCGACTTTTTCATGGAGCTGCTCGGCCACCGCGACGACGACGTGCGCTACCACGCGTCGAACGGCATCGGCGACCTGCTGGCGGGGCCGGAGGACTTCTGGCGCAAGGACCTCCCCGACGGGATCGTGCTCCGGCCCGAGCGCGTGATGCTCGACGAGCTGGAGCGCGTGCTGGCGTTGCTCGATCGCGCGCAGCCCCAGGCCGAGGAGGACATGGCGGCGACCGAGCGGGTGCTGTACGCCGTGCCGATCGT
The DNA here is from genome assembly GCA_027458945.1 of Acidobacteriota bacterium. Classification (GTDB taxonomy): domain Bacteria; phylum Acidobacteriota; class Thermoanaerobaculia; order Thermoanaerobaculales; family Thermoanaerobaculaceae; genus RBG-13-68-16. The sequence continues at coordinate 2,740 of DAIDOU010000189.1, read as the reverse complement.
GCTGCGCCGCCTGATGCGCCGGGCCGCGCCGGAGCGCCGGCGGCAGGCGTGGGAGCGGATCGCCGCGAGCTTCGCCCGGCGCCTGGGCGACCCGCGACCGCTGGTCGGGTTGTACGTCTGCGAGTCGCTCGAGGTGTGCCTCGAACACGTCCGGGCCGAGGACCAGCCCAGCCTGCTGCGCTTCGCCGAGGCGTGGTGCGAGCACCCCGTGTCCGCGACCCGGCTGATGGCATGGCGCCTACTGCTCGCGCTCGCCCGCCGGACCCGGGCCTGGCCGGACGCGGCCGCCGCGGTCGCGCGCCGAGTGGAAGCCCTCGCCGGCCTCGGCGGTGAGCGCTCGGTGGCCGAGCTGTTCCTGCTGCAGCAGATGGCCCAGGCGTGCGGGCGGCCGGACCTCGCCGGGAGCGGCCCGCCCGAGCGGACCGCGGGCCGCGACCCGGTGCGCGAGGTGCTGCTGCGCAACCTGAAAAGCCGCGTGGACTGGGTCGAGAAGAAGGTCAACTGCGACTTCCTCGTGGCGTCGGCGCTCGCCCGCCAGCGGGAGGAGCGCGACCCCGGGGCGTACTTCGCCAACGAGGTCGCGTCCCACTTCGCCAACCTGTTGAAGGTGAGCCGGGTCGAGGGGACCCGTTTTCACGCCGGCCGTTGCCTGCTCGAGCTGCTGGAGGTCTTGACGGCGCCGCAGCGCAACGACGTCATGGTCGAGCTGCTGCGCTCGCTCGAGCTCGACATCGAGGCGATCACGCGCTACATCCCGCGCTTCCTCGCGTCGGTACTGGCGAGCCTCCCCGAGCAGGAGTTCGTCGAGGCGCTCGACGACATCGAGGGGAACGTGCGGCGCGGCGCCGAGCCGCTGCAACGCCTCCTGCTCCAGACCGCGAGCTGGCTGCTGAGCGCCCTCCCGGCGGAGCGGCTCGACGCCGGCGTGCTGCGCCGGCTCGCCGGGATGCTGCTCGGAGCGCTCGCGGAGTCGCGCGCTTCGACGCCGGTCGAGGGGTTCGCCCAGATCGCGATGCTGCTCGAGCGCCTCGGCGAGCATCCCGACGACGGGCGGATGCGCGCCTTCCTCCTGCTCGGGACCAAGAAGCTGCTCACCCTGGTCACGCACCGGCCCGGCGACCGGGTGCGCTTCTTCCTCGTCGGTTCGGCGCTCAACCACATCGACGAGGCGATCACCGGCCTGCGGCCGGCGCTGCGGGCGCTGGAACACCCCTCGGTGGCGTTCATCCCGGGCACGTTCGACCCGTTCACCAGCGCGCACCAGGAGGTGGTCGCCAAGGCGCTCGAACGGGCGGCCGAGGCGGTCGTGCAGATGGACGACTACTCCTGGCGGAAGCACTCGTTGCCGCGCCAGCTGCGGGAGGAGCTGGCGTGGATGGCGCTCGCCGAGATGCCGGGCGCCTACCTGGCGCCGTTCCGTCCGCCGGTCAACCTTGCCCGCCCTTCCGGGATGCGCAAGCTCAGGCACGCGTTCGGTCCGCGCGAGCTGGTGCTGGTCGTCGGCTCCGACGTGCTCTCCGGCGCCAGCGCGTACGGCGACCCCGATGGCGAGATCTGGGACGTCCCGCACTTGGTGGTGGTGCGCGAGGGAGCGCCGACCGACGGTCTGCCCGAGAGGATCGCCCGCTTCCGTGCCGGGGCCGCGGTCGTGCCGGTGGCGGAGCGGGCGCGAGGCGTGTCATCGACGGCGCTGCGCTCGGCGCTCGACCGCCACGCCGACCTCGACGCGCTCTGCCACCCGCTGGTCGCGCGGACGCTGCTGGAGCGGCGGCTGTACGTCAACTACCCGGCGTACAAGGAGCAGGTGCCGCCGCCGGAGGAGCGGTTCTCGTGTGGCAGCGGGGCCGTGGAACCGGCCGCTCTGGAGCCCGCGGGGGGGATCACGCTCACGGGTGCGGACGCCGCCTCCCTCGACGCCGCCACCGCGTGCACGCTCACGAGTGGCGGGTCGGACCCCGTCGCGCTGGCCTCGCTGGCGTGGCGCACCGTGCCGGCCGCCGCGCTTCCCGTGGTGCTGGGGGACGAGGGCCTGGCGCAGCCCGCCGGCGGCCGTCTGCTCGGGCAGGGCGCTCTCGTCGAGACGATCGGGCTGTCGCCGGAGGGCGACGGCGGCGCGAGGCTAGAGCGCCTTCTCGCCGAGGCGCTTGGCCGCTGGCTCGATGCCGGGATGCTGTTCGCCGTGCTGCCGCCGGGGAAGGGAGGCGCGCTCGCGAGCGCGCTCCACCGCGTGGGGGCGGCGCCCGCGAGGGATGCGGCGGGGCTCGAGGATGGGCTCGCGGTCCTGCGTCTGGAGAACCCGCTCGTCCTGCTCTGGGACGTCGAGAACGTGCTGCAGCCTCCCTATGCGGCCGCGCCGGCGGTGCGGCACGCGCTCGACGGCGGCCGCGCGGCGACCGCCGAGTTCTTCGCCGGGCTGAAGCCGGGCCGGGCGCTGCTGCACCTGAGCGAAGAGCGGCTCAAGCGACGCGTCGTGCAGTGGGCGATCGAGATCCTGGGCGACCAGCCGCCACGGCGGCGCTGGGTGACGCTCGGGCTCGGACGGCAGTTCTCGCGCGACCTCGTGGGCAACGGCCCGACGCTCGCGGTCGACCTCGAGCGCTGTCTCACCTGGCAGGGGTTCGAGGGAGGCACGCTCCCGCGCGTCGGCAGCCCGTCGCTCGAGCTGCAGCTCGCGGTCGCGCGCGAGCTGGCGCGCAACGCGATCGTGCTCGCCCCGTTCCTCGAGAGCGCCGAGGCGGTC
>DAIDOU010000188.1 GCA_027458945.1 Acidobacteriota bacterium | reverse complement strand
TCGCGCGCGCGCTCGCCGCGTGTCAGGCACAGGCCGTCGCCGCGGCCGTGCGCGGCGCGCCGGTGGCGCGCGACCTCGCCGAGCGGCTCGCCCTCGGCGGCGAGGTCGCCGGCATGCTCGCCGTGCCCGCCATCGACGGCGCCACGCTCGGCGAGCTCGCCCGCGAGATCCTCGGCGGGCGGGCGGGGTTCGCCACCGTGTGGGAGCGGGAGCAGCGGCCGCGCGACGAGGCCCGGCAGACGCTCGGCAACGGCGCCGTCGTCCAGGTGCGCTGGGTCCCGGGCGAGGTCGGCGTCGTGGCGCTCGCTCTCGGCAACATCGCGCCGCGCGCCGGCCGCGAGGTCGCGGCGGCCACGGCCGCCGCCGCCGAGCGGCGCGGCTGGGCCGCGACCGAGTACGACTTCGCCGGGGTCACGGGCGTGGCGGTCGCGGCGCCGACGGCGGTGATCACCGACGTCCTCGAACGCATGAGCGAGGCTGCGACCGCGGTGCGGCCGGCCGCGCACGACGACCTCGAGGCGGCGGTGATGCGCGGCCTCGGCTTGACCGACGCGCCGGCGGCGGAAGCGTTCTCGATCGCGCTGGCGCTGCCGGCCGACGTCGAACTCGGCAGCGAGGCCGTCGGCAAGTTCTTCGGCAGCATCCCGTCGGCCGGCGTGACCACCGGCGTCGCCGGCGGCCAGCCGGGCCTCAACTGGACCGTGACCGGCGAGGCCCCGCAGCTGGCCGCCGTCGTCGATCTGCCCCCGACGGTCGACGGCCTCGTCGCCGGGCAGGTGCTGCGCGACCGGCTCGCGCAGCAGCCCGCGATCGTCTCCGCGCTGCTCGCGCCCCCGGGGCGGCTCGTGCTCACCGTCGGCGGCAGCGGCGGCGCGCACGTGCCGGCGCTCGACGCCAGCCTGGGCGGCGCCTGGCGCGGCGTACGCCGCCCCGCATCGGCCGGCGAGGTGGCGACCGCCGCGCGCGAGCTGCTGGCGGTGTTCTACGGCGACCCCGCCGAGGCGGCAGCGCGGCGAGCGGCCGCCGTCTTCCTCCCGGTGGTGCCGACCGAGCCGGAGCTGCTCTCCGCCGGCCCGCCCGAGATCGGGAAGGTCCTCGCCGCGCTCCCGGCGTGGGACGCCCTGACCCGCTACGCGCGGCACCGCGCCGCCGGAGAAGCCGGTCAAGCCGGTTGTGCGAAAATCCCGCCCGCCCCGGGGTTGAGCGCTCCGCGGGCCGGGGGAGGCGGCATGGGTGAGGGAACGCCGGCGATCAAGGAGCAGATGGACCTCCTGCTCAAGGGGTGCGTGGACGTCGTGCGCCCCGAGGACCTCGAGGCCCGCCTGGTAGCCGCCGCGCGCGAGAAGCGGCCGCTCACGGTCAAGGTCGGGTTCGACCCGTCCGCCCCCGACCTCCACCTCGGCCACGCGGTCGTGATCCGCAAGATGCGGCACTTCCAGCAGCTCGGCCACCGCGTCGTCTTCCTCATCGGGGACTTCACCGGCATGATCGGCGACCCCACCGGCAAGAAGGCGACGCGGCCGCAGCTCACCCGCGACCAGGTGGCGGCCAACGCCGAGACGTACAAGCGGCAGATCTTCAAGCTCCTCGACCCGGACGCGACGGTGATCGACTTCAACGCGCGCTGGCTCGGCGCCCTCTCGAGCGAGGAGTGGATCCGCCTGACCGCGCGCGTGACGCTGGCGCAGATGCTCGAGCGCGACGACTTCGCCAAGCGGCTGGCGGCCGGGGAGGCGATCTCGCTGCACGAGCTGCTCTACCCGGTGGCGCAGGCGTACGACTCGGTGGCGCTCAAGGCCGACGTCGAGCTCGGCGGCACCGACCAGCTCTTCAACCTGCTCGTCGGCCGCGACCTGATGGGGAAGCTCGGCCTGCCGCCGCAGATCGTGATGACGCTGCCGCTCCTCGAGGGGCTCGACGGCGTCGAGAAGATGTCCAAGTCGCTCGGCAACTACGTCGCGGTCGAGGACCCGCCGGAGGAGATGTTCGGCAAGCTGATGTCGATCTCCGACGCCTTGATGTGGCGCTACTGGACGCTGTGCACCGACCGCACCCCGGCCGAGATCGAGGCGCTCAAGAAGGCCGCCGCGAGCGGCGCGCGCCACCCGATGGACGTGAAGTTCGACCTCGCCCGCACGGTCACCGCCGACTTCCACGGCGCCGGCGCCGCGGCGGCCGCGGAGGCGCACTTCCGCACCGTGCACCAGAAGCGCGAGGTCCCCGACGAGGTCGCCGAGATCGCGCTGCCCGCCGCGGCCGAGCCGCTCCCGATCGGCAAGCTGCTGGTGGCGGCGCAGCTCGCCCCGAGCCACGCCGAGGCGCGGCGGCTGCTGCAGCAGGGCGGCGTCAAGGTGGAGGGGGAGACGGTGCGCGACCCGTTCACGACGCTCGCCGCCGCCGCCGGCAGCGTCCACCTCGTGCAGGTCGGCAAGCGCCGCTTCGCCCGCGTCCGCTTCAGCTAAGCCCCTGCGAAATGACGGGCGGAGAGTTGCAGATGGTCAGGGAAGAGGTGAGAGGGTAGAGGGAAGAGGGAAGACAGGAACACCCGGTCTTCGTCGTTCTTCTACCTTCTACCTTCTAGCTTCTACCCTCTTCCCTTTGACGCCTCTGGCTGACTACTCGCTGTCCTGGCACTCGGCGCACAGCCCCTGGATCTGCAGGCTGTAGAAGGTGGGGCGGAAGCCGTGCTCCATGCACACCTCGCGCTGGCGCTCGTCGAGGTCGGAGTCGTAGAACTCGATGATCTTGCCGCAGCCGGTGCACACCATGTGGTCGTGCCGCTTGCCCGGCGTCACGCGCTCGTAGACGTAGTGCTCGCGCCCGAGGCGCGACTTGCGCGCCAGGCCGCACTGCACCAGCAGGTCGAGGGTGCGGTAGATCGTCGCCCGCGAGACCCGCTTCCCCTGGTGGCGCAGTTGGAAGAGGAGTGAGTCGGCGTCGAGGTGCCCGGTGGATTCGAACAGCTCATCGAGGAGCATGAGCCGCTCTTTCGTCACCTTCAGGTTGTTGTCACGCAGATACTGGATGAAGAACTTCTCGGCTCGCTTCATCATGGCCTCCTGATGCGCGTCTCAATTTCACCCGGGGGCCACGCTAATCGGTTCTGAGTCCGGTGTCAAGTGGATGGCTCTGCCGGCTTGTCGGGTCGCGTCATGTGCACCTCGCCCTCGAGCACCCCGCCCTCATCGACGATCAGCATCGGTGCGAAAACCTCGGCCAGCACCCGGCCGGTCCCGTGGACCATGAGACGGTCGCTGACGCGCACCGTGCCCTTGACCGTGCCGGCCACCACCAGGCGCCCGACCGTGATCTCGCCCTCGACCACGCCGCCCTCGCCGACCAGCAACTCGTGCTCGCTCGACACCGTTCCGTTGACCTGGCCGTGCACGCGCAGCAGATCGGCGAACACCACGTCGCCGCGGATCGCGCACCCCTGGTCGAGGAAGCCGTTGAGCGTTCCCTGCCCTTTCTTCATCGCCTCTCCCCGGCGAGCGCCCGGAAGAGCCGGATCAGCTCCTCCTCGCTCGCGAACCGCAGGCGGATCTCGCCGCCGCGCCGGCGCCGGTTGATCTCGACCCGGACGCCGAGCGCGAGCGCCAGCCGTTCGGCCGCCGCTTCCGTCTCCGGGTCGGCCGGCCGCGCCGGCCGGCGCGCCGGCGGCTGCAGCCGCCGCTCGAGCTCGCGCACGCTCCACCCCTCGCGGGCGCAGCGCCGCCCGATCGCCTCCCCGCGGTCGCCGTCGTGGACGCCGACGAGCGCGCGCGCATGCCCGGCCGAGAGCTCCCCGGCATCCACCATCTCCTGCAACGCCAGCGGCAGCTGCAGCAACCGCAGCGCGTTGGCGACCGTCGAGCGGTCCTTGCCAACGCGCGCCGCGATCTCCTCCTGCGACAGGCCGAGCTCGCTGCGCAGGTGGTGGTACGCCCGCGCTTCCTCGATCGGCGTCAGGTCCTCGCGCTGCAGGTTCTCGATCAGGGCGAGGGCGAGCTGGTCCGCGTCCGGCACCGCCTCGTGCACGACCACCGGGATGCGCTCCAGGCCCGCGAGCCGGCACGCCCGCCACCGCCGCTCGCCGGCGATCAGCTCGTACCCGCCGGCCGCCGCCCGGTTCACGACGACCGGCTGCAGCAGGCCGTGCCGGCGGATCGAGTCCGCCAGCTCCTCGAGCGCGGCCGCGGCGAACTGCCGCCGCGGCTGCAGCGGGTTGGGGCGGATCTCGCCGATCGGCACCTCGGTCACCGCGCCCGGACGCAGCGTCGCCGCCTCCGGGATCAGCGCCGCGATCCCCTTACCCAACGCGGACCGCTTCATGCGTCCCCCGTCGCCGCAGCAGCTCCTCGGCCAGGCTCAGGTACGCCTGCGCCCCGCGACTGCGGATGTCGTACTCCAGGATCGTCTTCCCGAACGACGGCGCCTCCGCGAGACGGACGTTGCGCGGGATGATCGTGGCGAACGCCACCTCCCCGAAGAAGCGCCGAACCTCGTCCACCACCTGCCGTGCCAGGCTCACGCGGTCGTCGTACAGCGTCAGCACCGCCCCCTCGACCGCCAGCTCCGGGTTCCACGCCGCCCGCACGCGGTCGAGCGTGCGCATCAGCTCGCTCACCCCCTCGAGCGCGAAGTACTCGCACTGGATCGGGATGAGGACCGCGTCGGCGGCCACCAGCGCGTTGAGCGTGAGCAGGCCGAGCGACGGCGGGCAGTCGATCAGCACCCAGCGGTGGTCGGTCGGCGACGACGCCAGCGCCTGCCGCAGCCGCTCGCTGCGGTCGCTCTCGCCGAGCAGCTCGACTTCCGCCCCGACCAGGTCGCGCCGGGCGGGGAGCAGGTCGAGGCCGGGGAAGCGCGTCGCGGCCAGCGCCTCGCGCATCGGCACCAGCCCCTCGAGCACCTCGTAGGAGGAGGGGCCGTCCCCCGACCAGCCGAGGCCGGAGGAGCAGTTGCACTGCGGATCCAGGTCGAGCACGAGCACCGTCTGCTCGCAGGCGGCGAGCGCCGCCCCGAGGTTCATCACGGTGGTCGTCTTGCCGACCCCGCCTTTCTGGTTTGCGATCGCGATAACCCTTTGATTCTTCAAGAGTTCTCCGGAATGTTTCACGTGAAACATCGGCGCCAGACCGCCAGCACGCCACCTGCGGGGTTCGCCAGCGCGCAGGGTAGCACACGCCCCTCCGGCACCCTGGCGGCCAACGCGGCGGCGTTGTCCGCGTTCGTCCACCACATCCAGGTGCCGCCCTCGTGCACGAGGCGCGTCGCGTGCGGCCACCACACCTCGAGCCCGACGCCGCGCACCGTGGCCGCGTCGTAGCCGGCCCCGGGGTGGTCGGCCACCCGCTCACGCCGCACCTCGGCGGCGAGCCCGAGCTCCCGCACGACTTCCTTGAGGAACGCCCAGCGGCGCTCGCGCGGTTCCAGCAGCACCCCGCGCACGCCCGGCCGGGCCACGAGCAGCGGCACCACGGGAAACCCGTTGCCGCTGCCGATGTCGATGAGGGTGCCGCTCTCGGGGAGCCACGGCCGCGCCGCGAGCGCGTCGCGCACCAGGCCGGTCAGCAGGCCGGCCGGCTTAGCGCCGCCGTACAGGTCCACCACCTCGCCCCACTGCACGAGGAGCTCGAGGTAGCGCGCGAGCCGCTCCGCGAGTTCCGGAGCCGTCCCCTCGGCGGCGAGACGCGCCGCCCAGGTTGCCCGGCTCGCTCCCCGCCTCCGCTTCACTTCGGCTGCGCCGCCGTCGTCATCATGCGCTCGGTCAACATCTGCTGCCCGATCGTGAACAGGTTGTTGACCAGCCAGTAGAGCACCAACCCGGCCGGGAAGCTCATGAACATGAAGCCGAAGATGAACGGCATGAACATGAACATCCGCCGCTGCGCGGGGTCGCCGACCTGCGGCGCCATCTTCTGCTGCAGCACCATCGAGGCGGTCATCAGGATCGGCGTGATGTACGTCGGGTCCTTCGCCGCCAGGTCGTGGATCCAGAACACGAACGGCGCCTGCCGCAGCTCGATCGCGTAGGCGAACAGCGAGTAGAGCGCCCACAGGATCGGTAGCTGCACCAGCATCGGCAGGCAACCGCCCATCGGGTTGACGCCCTCGTCCTTGTAGAGCTGCATCACTTCCTGGTTCATCCGGGTGCGGACGTTGGGGTCCTTCTTCGCCCGGTCCTTGTAGCGGTCCTGGATCGCCTTCATCTTCGGCTGCAGCACCTGCATCCGCTTCATCGCCACCGCGCTCTTGTGGTTGAGCGGGAAGAGCAGGATGCGGATCCCGGCCGTGAGCACGATGATCGCGACGCCCCAGTTCCCGACCCAGCCGTAGATCCAGCGCAACGCCGCCAGGAAGCCGACCGAGAGGATGCCGAAAATGCCGAACGAGAGGGTGTCCACCAGGCCGCGGCCGTACCCGAGCAGGATGCTGCGCTCCTTGGCTCCGGCGTACAGCGTCCCGGACACCACCCCGCCGGCGCCCACGATCACGGTCTGCGGCAGCGCGGTCGCGCCGGTCCCGAGGCGGGCCACCAGCACCTCGACCGGCGGCTCGTTCGGCATCAGCGCGAGCAGGAAGTACTGGTCCTCGACGCCGGCGAAGTCGATCGCGCCGCGCAGCGTGCGCACGCCGTCCAGCTTCGCGGCGAGGATCTGCTCCACCTTGCCGTTGAGCCGCACCACCGCGCCCTCGGCGCCGAACCGCCCCTGCTGATCCACCTTGAGCGCCTTCTCGATCCCGCTCGCGACGACGACGCCGTCGCGGGCCGGCGCCCCGCCCGCGCGCACCTCGACGTCGACCGCGTACTTCCCCTTGCCGGCCGCGATCTTCTTCTCCACCCAGTTGCCGGCGCCGTCGCTCCAGCGCAGCGTGACCCCGCCGGCCGTGCGCTCCACTTTGTACAGCGCCTCATTCCAGGCTCCGGCGGCGGCGATCGACAGCGGCCCCGGCACGCCTGCGCGCACCAGGTCGAGCGGCTGGCCGTGGTCGTCCTTGTAGCCGTCCAGGATCAGCGAGCTGAACGCTGCGCCGCGCGGGTCCACCGTCCCGTGCCAGCCGTCGCCGGCGACCGCGATCGGCGTGGCGTCTTCCCCGACCTCGGCCGGGACCACCGGCCCCGCCGGGGCCGCCGGGGACCCGCCCGCGGCCGCCCCGCCGGCCGCTCCC
>DAIDOU010000187.1 GCA_027458945.1 Acidobacteriota bacterium | reverse complement strand
GACGTACACGGCCATCGCCTGCTGCGCCGCGAACAAGAATATGGCACCGAAGAGAACAGCTCTCTTCACTTTGACAACCTCCCTGCCTCGGCTAGTATAGCCCCGGTCTGGGGGAGCCGCGATGCTGATCGTCATGACGGTGGGGGCCACCCCGCAACAAGTCGAATCGGTGATCGAGCGGGTGGTCTCGCTCGGTCTGAAGGCGCACCCGATCCCGGGGGCGCAGCGGGTGGCGATCGGCATCACGGGCAACCAGGGGGCGGTCGAGCCGGCGCTGTTCGAGAGCCTCCCGGGGGTGCTCGAGGTCATCCCGGTCTCGCACCCGTACAAGCTGGTCAGCCGGGAGGCGAAGCCCGAGAACAGCGTCGTCGAGGTCGGCGGCGTGGCGGTCGGCGGCGAGAGCTTCGCGGTGATCGCCGGCCCGTGTTCGGTCGAGACGCCGGAGCAGACGTTGACGATCGCGCGCGCCGTCCGCGCCGCCGGGGCGCAGATCCTGCGCGGCGGCGCGTTCAAGCCCCGCACCTCGCCGTACGCGTTCCAGGGGCTGGGCGAGCCCGGCCTCGCGATCCTGCGCGACGTCGGACGCGAGGTGGCGATGCCGGTGGTCTCCGAGGCGCTCGACGAGCGCTCGCTCGACCTCGTGCTCGAGCACTGCGACATGGTCCAGGTCGGCGCGCGCAACATGCAGAACTACTCGCTGCTCCGCGCCGCCGGGCGGGCGCGCAAGCCGGTGCTGCTCAAACGCGGCATGGCCGCGACCGTCGAGGAGCTGCTGATGGCGGCCGAGTACCTGCTCGCGGAGGGGAACTACGAGGTCGTGCTCTGCGAGCGCGGGATTCGCACGTTCGCCGACCACACGCGCAACACGGTCGACCTCGCCGCCGTGGTCGCGGTGCAGCGCCTCTCGCACCTGCCGATCATCGTCGACCCATCGCACGGCACCGGCAAGCGCCACAAGGTGGTGCCGCTCGCGCGCGCCGCCGCGGCGGTCGGCGCCGACGGGCTCATGATCGAGGTGCACAACGAGCCGTCGCAGGCGCTCTCCGACGCGGCCCAGGCGATCGTGCCCGGTGAGCTCGCGCAGCTGCTCGGCCAGCTCCCGCTGCTGCTCCCGCTCACCGGCCGGCGCATGGCGGCGCAGGCGCAACCGGCATAGCCGCGCATGCTTCCCCTCCTCCTCCCACTCCTGCTCTCCTCGGCGTTGACCTGGCTCGACCCCGGAGCGGTCAAGCCCGGCCAGTCCGGGGTGTGCGTCACCGAGTGGACCGGCGGCCGCCACCGCGAGATCCCGGTGACGGTGATGGGCACGCTCGACGCCACCGCGCCCGACGCTCGCGCCGTGCTCGTACGCATCGACGACCCCGAGCTCAAGGGCACCGGCGTCGTCGCCGGGATGAGCGGCTCGCCGGTGTACGTCGGCGGCAAGCTCCTCGGCGCCGTCGCCTTCGGCTGGACCTGGGCGCAGGAGCCGCTGGCCGGCGTGACGCCGTTCGCCGACATGCGGTCGATCCCGCTGACCGGCGAGACCGTGCGCGCCGCCGCCCCGACACTGGCGCAGCTCGCCGCGGTCGCGGGCGGGCGGCTCGACCCGCGGGCCGTGCTGCCCCGGCTGCCCGACCGCGCACGTTCGGCCGGCCCTCTGCTCGCGGTCGCCGGCCTGTCGGCGCCGTCCGGCCTCGCCGGCGAGCTGCTCGCGGGGGCCGGCGTCGAGCCGACCGCGGCCGGGACCGACGCGAGCGTCGGCGGAGCGCCGCAGGCCGGCGAGATGATGGCGGTGGAGCTGATCTGGGGCGACGCCTCGGTGGCCGCCGCCGGGACCGTGACGGCCCGCGACGGCGATCGCATCTGGGCGTTCGGCCACCCTCTCTACGACCTCGGGGCCGTGCGGCTGCCGGTGGCGCGCGCCCGCGTACTCGCGGTCCAGACCTCCTACCAGAGCCCGTTCAAGGTGTTCACGATCGGCCGGCCGTTCGGGACGCTGGTCGCCGACCGCCGTTCCGGGGTCGTGGCGCTGGTCGGCCGCCCGCCGGAGGGCACCGCCGTGACGGTGCGGGTGGCGGACGTGGCCGGGACCAAGACGTGGCACTTCGCGGTCGCCGACACGCCGATCCTGCAGCCGCTGCTCGTCACCTACCTCGCCAGCGCGTGCCTGACCGCGCGCGGGGCCGCGGTCGGCGGCGCCTCGGTGCGGCTCGACCTCGGGGTCCACACCTCCGACGGGCGCGCGGTGTCGGTGCGGCAGGCGGCCCGCGGGGCGGACGCGATCGCCCGGCTGTCGGCGTTCGCGGGCGCCGTCGTCGGCTTCCTCGCCAACTCCCCGTACCCGCACCCGGCCGTCACGGCGGTCGATCTCACGCTCGCCCGCGAGGAGCGACCCGAGGGCGCCGCGATCGCCGAGGCGATCCCGGAACGGACCACGGTCACCCCCGGCGAGAGCCTCGCCGTGGACGTCCGCCTAGATCCGTACGAGCGGCCGGTCGAGCAGCGGCGCGTCACGATCCGGGTGCCGGCCGACGCGGTCCCCGGCGCGATCAACCTGGTGGTCGCCGACGGCGCCTCGTGGAGCGGCTACCGCCTGCGAGCGGAGGGGATCGACCCGGCCGATTACGCCGGTCAGCTCGACCAGCTCCGCCGTCTCGGCAGCAGCACGACGCTGGTCACCGCCCTCGAGGCACCGGATCGCGGCGTCGCCTACCCGGGCGTGTCGCAGCCCGACTTGCCGCCGTCGTGGTCGGCCACGCTCGCCGCCGGCCTCGGCCCCCGGGCGCTCACGCGCATCCAGACCGCCGTCGTCGCCAGCGTCCAGAGCGACGGCACGCGGCCGCTGGAGGGGTTCGTCCGCGTCCCGCTCACGGTCCGCCCGCGCCAGGAGGTGCCATGAAACCGATCGCCGCCGTGCTCTCCCTCGTCGTCCTGACCTCCGCCCACGCCTCGCAGACGCGGCAGTTCGTGCTCGACACCGCGCCGGCGCTCGCCGGGGCGACCGGGCGCGGGGTGGCGGTGTTTCCCGACGGCTCGATGCGGCCGCTGCCGCCGCTCGACACGGTCGCCAGCTTCAGCGAGCCGCTCGGGCTCGCGCTCGCGGTGGCGGGCGACGGGACCGCGTTCGTCGGCACCGGCCACCCGGCGCGCGTCTATCGCGTCCGGGAGGGCAAGAAGGAGCTGCTCGGTGAGGTCAAGGCCGACCAGGTCACCGCCCTGCTCATCGATCCCGCGGGCGACCTTTGGGTGACCACGGCCGCTCCGGCGCTGCTCTTGCGCGCCAAGGGTGGCGCGGCCCCACTCGAGCAGGTGGCCGCGCCCGCGGAGGGCAGCCTGTGGGACCTGGCGTGGTTCAAGGGCGGCCTCGTCGTCGCGGCCGGCAACCCGGGCCGGCTGCTGCGCCTCGGCCCCGGGGGGCTCGACACGGTCGCGACGATCCCGGACCGCCACGCCCGCTGCCTGGCGGTCAGCGGCGACTTGCTCCTCATCGGGACTTCCGGCAAGGGCCTCGTGCTGCGCTGGAACGGGAAGGACGCTCCCGGCGTCGTCTACGACTCCTCGTTCACCGAGATCGCCGCCCTGGCCCCGGCACCGGGCGGCGTGACCTACGCGGCGGCGCTCACCGGCGACCCCGCTCTCGGCAAACCCCCGGCCAAGGAGGAGGGCGAGGGGGGGGTGACGGTCTCGGTGAGCGAGAGCGCGACCCCCGTGACCCCGGCGACGCCCTCCGGGTCGGCCACCTCCGAGATCGTGCGCATCCTGCCCGAGGGCGCCGCCACGCTCGCGCACCGCTTCGCCAAGCAGATCGCCGGGACGCTGGCGTGGGGCGAGATGGGCCTGGTGATCGGCACCACCCTCGAGGGGCAGCTCTGGGAGCTGGTCGACGGGTCGGCCGCGCAACTCGACACCGTCTCGGCGACGCAGGTGGTCCGCGTCGCCGCGGGCGGCGACTGGGTCCTCACCCAGGGACCGGTCCGCCTGCTGCACCGCTCCGGCCAACCGCACGGCACGCTCATCTCGCCGCCGCTCGATGCCGGCCAGCCGGCGCGGTGGGGCGACGCCTCGCTCGTCGGCGAGCTTCCCCCCGGCGGCGGGTGCACGTTGCGCTTCCGCTCCGGCGTCGTGGCGGTCCCCGACGACACCTGGAGCGCGTGGTCCGCCGCGGCCCCGTGCGCGGCCGCGCCGGTGACGGCGCCGCCGGCGCGCTACCTGCAGTGGGAGCTCGAGCTGATGCCGGCCGGGCCGACCACCAGGGTCGGGCGCGTGGTGGTGCCGTACCGCCAGATCAACCTTCCCCCCGAGGTCGCCGAGGTCACGGTGTACGAGCCCGGCGTGGTGTTCCTCAAGGGGCCGCCGCCGCCCGAGAACGTCGTCGACGTCCAGCACCCGGAACTGTCCGGGATCTTCACTACCCTGGACGACCAGGCCAGGGAGACGCCGGAGCGCGTCGGCAAGAAGTACTACCGCGTCGGCTACCAGACCATCTCGTGGAAGGCCACCGATCCGAACGGCGACCCGCTGCGCTTCGAGGTCGAGGTGCAACGCGCCGGCGACCCGGCGTGGTGGAAGGTCCGCGACCATCTGGAGACCACGGTGCTCGGCATCGACACGGAAGCGCTCGCGGACGGGATGTACCGCTTCCGCGTCACCGCGTCCGATGCGCCGGCCAACCCGGAGAAGCCGGCGACGGCCAGCGCGCTCTCCAGTTGGGTGACCGTCGACAACACGCCGCCGAAGGTCACGATCACGCGCAGCGGCGACGCGTGGGCCGTCACGGTCGACGACGCCCTGTCTCCGATCGAGCTGGCCGAGTGGAACCGCGACGCCGACCGCTGGCATCCGCTCGCACCGGAGGACGGCCTGCTCGACCGCAGGCACGAGACGTTCCGCATCCCGGCCGAGCGCGGCCGTCACGTGCTCGCGGTGCGCGCGGTGGACGACCACCACAACCGCGCCACGGCGGCCGTGGAGGAGACACCGTGAGCGAGCAGCCGACCACCGCCGTCTACGCCGGATCGTTCGACCCGTTCCACTTCGGCCACCTCGATATCGTGCGGCGGGCCGCGACGATCTTCCCGCGCGTGATCGTCGCCGTCCTGCACAACACCGACAAGACGCTGCTGCTCGCAGCCGAGGAGCGCGTCGAGCTCATCCGCGAGACGTTGAGCGGGATGCCCGGGACCGAGGTGACGGCGTTCTCCGGGCTGCTGGTTGATTTCATGCGGCAGAGCGGCTCGCGCATCATCCTGCGCGGCATGCGCGCGGTCTCGGATTTTGAGTACGAGTTCCAGATCGCGCTGATGAACCGGCGGCTGTGGAAACTCGCCGAGACCGTGTTCCTCACCCCGAACGAGCAGTACACCTACATCTCGGGGCGGATCGTGCGCGAGATCTGGCACCTCGGCGGCGACGTCTCCGGCCTCGTCCCCGAGCCGATGCGCCGGGCGCTCGAGGCGCGGCGCGCCCGCGCCTGAGCCGGACCCCCTAGAACTCGAAGACCTCGCCGTCGAGCACGTCGGAGAGCTGGCGCATCACCGCGCCGGTGAGCGCGGCCGAGGCGCCGGCCACGATCGCCGCGCCCTTGGTGCGACCGACGAGGAAACCGAGCCCGGCCGCCACCCCGATCGCGGCCATCGGGTGGCGGCGAACGAGGTCGCGCCAGTCGATCTCGTCGGGAATGACCTTGTCGAGGAGGAAATCGGCGTCGAGATGCCGGCGGCCGCCGGCATCGTCCTCGTCGTCCTCGAGCTCGTACAGCTCGCGCTCGGGTTCGGGGCCCTTGCTCTGCTCGTCGCGGGGGGTCTCGTCGTCCATACGCTACGGCTCCCGCCGTCGCACCAGATACCCGACCGCGAAGCCGACGCCGAGAGCGATCAGGATCGACTTGCCGGGGTTGCGGCGGACGTAGTCGACAACGTCGTCGCGCACCTCCTTGACGTCGACCTCCTGCACCTTGGCCTTCACCTTCGCGTACCCCTTCTTGACCTCGGAGGCGAGCTTGTCGAACTGCTCCTTCGCCTTCTCGTACCCCTCCTCGGCGACCTCGCGCGAGCGTCCGTACAGCTCCCCCGTCCGCTCCCGGGCGGTCTCGAGCGCCGCACGCGCGTCGGCGAGGTACGCACGGGCCTTGGCGTACGCCTCCGCCGAGCGGGAGCGCAGCGTCCCGACGCCTTCGCCGAGGACCTCCTTGGCCTTCTCCATCGAGCCCTCGGCCTCCGCAATCGATTCCTTGGCCCCCTCGAGCACATCCTGAGCCGACCCCTCGAGCTGATCGATCTTCTCGTCGACACCCGGGGTTCTCTTCGCCGTGGTCATGGGCACCTCCCGATCATCACTGATCCCCACCATGCTACGCCCGCCGCGAACGGGACGCAAGGCACTCGGGGCGTGAGACATGCAGTTTCGCCTTGAAGCCCGTGCCGGCGCCGGGTATGGTATGAAGTCCGCATGGTCTCGCTCACCTTCCTCGGCGCCACGGGAACCGTCACCGGCTCGCGGTACCTCGTCGATGTCCACGGCACCCGGATCCTGATCGACGCCGGGCTGTTCCAGGGGAGGAAGGAGCTGCGCCAGCGGAACTGGGAGCCGTTCCCGCTGCCGCCGACCTCGCTCGAGGCGGTGATCCTCACGCACGCCCACGTCGACCACGCCGGCTTCCTCCCCCGCCTGGTCCGCGACGGGTTCGGCGGGCCGACGCTGGCGACGCCGCCCACGGCGCGCCTGCTGCACGCGGTGCTTCCGGACGCGGCCCACCTGCAGGAGGAAGAGGCGCGCTTCGCCAACAAGGTCGGGTCCTCCAAGCACGTGCCGGCGCTGCCGCTATTCACCGTGCGGGACGCGCAGGAGGCGCTCCACACCGTCGCCAGCGTGCCGTTCGGGCAGACGTTCACCCTCCGGCCCGGCATCGAGTTCCGCTACCACCGCCAGGGCCACATCCTGGGCGCCGCGGCGGTGGAGCTGCGCGTGAAGGTGGCCGGCGGCAAGCACATGACCGTCTACTTCTCCGGCGACGTCGGCCGGTACGGCGTCCCGATCCTCAAGGAGCCCGAGCCGTACCCCGGTTCCGATTACCTCGTCGTCGAGTCGACGTACGGGAACCGTCTGCACGATCCCGGCGACCCACGCGACCAGCTCGCCGAGGCGATCAACGAGGCGGCCGCTCGCAACGGCGTGATCCTCGTCCCGGCGTTCGCCATCGACCGCACGCAGGAGCTGCTCTACCTCCTGCGCGAGCTCGTCGAAGACGGCGCGATCGCGCCGCTGCCGATTTACCTCGACTCGCCGATGGCGCGCGAGGCGACCGCCGCGTACCGCTCCTGCGCCCTCGAACACGACGCCGAGATGCGCGAGCTCGTGCGCGAGGGGACCGATCCCCTCGTCCCGCCCAACTTCGAGGTCGTCGGCCGGGTCGACGAATCGAAGCGACTCAACGCCCTCACCGGGCCGGCGATCATCATCTCGGCGTCGGGGATGGCCACCGGCGGACGCATCCTCCACCACCTCCGGCACCGGCTCCCCAATCCCGCCACGACGATCGTGTTCGTCGGCTTCCAGGCCGAGGGCACGCGCGGGCGGCGCTTGCTCGACGGCGAGGGCGAGATCAAGATCTTCGGCGAGATGGTCCCGGTGCGGGCGCAGATCCGCAGCATCCCGTCGCTGTCGGCCCATGCCGACGCCGACGAGCTGGCGATCTGGGCCGATGCGCCGGCCCGGGCGCCGCGCACCGTCTTCGTGACCCACGGCGAGCCGGAGGCGAGCCGGGCGCTGGCCGACCGGTTCACGGCCCGCTTCGGCTGGCGCTGCTCGCTGCCGGAGCTCGAGGAGACGGTCGAGCTGTGAGGCGCCTGCTGCCCCGGCCCGCCCGCTTCCTCGCGGAGCTTGCCCGCGCTCAGTTCCGCGACCAGCTCATGCTGCGCGCCGGCGCGCTCGCGTACACCACGCTGCTGTCGATCGTCCCGCTCCTGACGGTGGCGCTCGTCATGGTCGGGCGCGTGCAGCCGGAACGGGCCGCCGAGGTCGTGAACGGGATCGCCGCCGTGCTGCCGTTCTCTCCCGCGCACGTGCAGGCCACGCTCGCCGCCTTCGCCGAGCGCACCGCGGCGCTCGGGTGGGTCGCGGTGGCGGTCTCGGCCGCGATCACCTGCAACGCCCTCTGGCAGGTCGAGGAGGTCATCAACGCGATCTGGGGCCTGCCCCGTCGCCGCCGCTGGGAGGTGCGCCTGGTCTCGATCGCCACCGTGATCGTGACCGGGCCGCTGCTCCTCGCGGCGCTCTTCTCGGGCCTGTACTGGCTCTCCTCGCGCCCTTGGTACCCGCTGGTGGCGCCGTTCATGCGCCCGCTCCCGGTCGTCCTCGCCGGCGTCGCGCTCACCGCCCTGTACCGCTGGGTGCCGCACACCCGGGTGTCGTGGCGGGCGGCGGTCACCGGCGCCGTGGTCGGCGCCTTCGCCCTCACCTTGGTCCACCTCTCGTTCCAGAGCTACCTCGGCCTCGCCGGGCACTTCAACAACGTCGTCTACGGGTCGCTCGGGATGCTCCTCTTCTTCCTCGTCTCGCTCTTCTTGCTCTGGTTCGCAATCCTGCTCGGAGCCGAGGCGTCCTGGGTCGTCGGACACGTGGCCGCGACGCCGCGCTCCGACGGGCTCCGCCGCCTCCTCGACCTGCTCGCCGCGGTCCATTGCAACGGCACGCTGCCCACCGACGCGGTCGTGCGCATGCTCGGGCACACCGGCGACGACGTGCTCGCCCGCCTCGCCGCGACCCCGCCGATCCTGGTCGGCTCCGCCGCCGGCTGGCGGCTGGCGCTCTCCCCCGAGGCGATCACCGTCGCCGACGTGCGCGAGCGCGCGGGCTCCGACACCCCGGCCGCCGACGGGTTCCCCGGCGCGCTGACGCTCGCCGGCTTCATCAAGGAGACGGGCGGCGAGCGCGGGAGCCGCGCGGCAGCACCACCGCCCCCGCCGGCGCCGTGACGCCGCGGTGCGGAGGGCGGCCCCCCGCGCGATCACATCAGAACGTGCTCCCGATCGAGAAGAGGAAGTTCGACTTCTTCTCGTCGGGGAACGGGTGCGGGTTGATGCCGTAGATGAAGCGCAGCGGCGCCTGGAAGATCGGCAGGAAGACGCGCAGCTCGGCGCCGTACGAGTAGCGCATCAGGCCGATGTCCCACCCCTGCGTCTCGTACCAGGTGTTGCCGATGTCGGTAAAGAGGATGAACTTCAGCGGCCCACCGACCTTGATCTGGTACTCGAGGTTGAGCTGCAGGTAGCGGTCGCCTCCGAGCTGCACGCCGTTGGCGTCTACGAAGTAGGCGCCGCTCTTCGTGCGCGGCAGCACCGAGTACCACTCGAAGCCGCGCAGCGAGCGCTCCCCGCCGAGACGGTAGCGGTCGTAGAACGGGATCGCCACGCCGTTGAGCGACTTCTCGATCCCGCCCTCGAAGTTGGCGGCGAGGATCGTGCGCTTGTTCAACGGGTGAAAGACCGTCGCGCCCCACTCCGGCTTGAGGTAGTCGAAGTCCCCGCCGAACGGGCCGCCGGCGTAGCGGACGCGCAGGTAGTAGGAGAGCCCCTCGCTGGGGTCGAACGGGTCGTCGCGCGAGTCGTAGCCGAACGCCGGCGTCAGCGAGGAGGTGACGCCCTGGTAGATCTCGTAGAACTTGTTGCCGACCACCATCCCGGTGTACGGCGGTGTCAGCGGGTTCCCGTGCGGGTACTGCACCGGCGTTTCGGGGCCGAGGGTGCGCAACACGCTGTACCTCGAGTACACGTCCTCGTAGCCGTAGGTGAGGGAGAACTGGCCGAAGTTCCCGATCCCCAGCCCCCACACCAGTGAGCCGCCCTTCCCCTTGCGCCGGTAGTCGCTCAGGGAGTTGGTCAGCGCGCTGTAGTCCACGGTCTGGTTGTAGATCGAACCGCCGATCAGCATGCGCTTGTCCATGAAGTACGGCTCGGAGAACGACAGCGAGTAGCTGTTGCCGGTCACGCCGGTCTGCACGCCGAGGCCGAGGACCTCGCCGCGGCCGAGGAAGTTGCGCGTGTTGAAGTTGAACTGCCCGAAGAACCCCTCGAGCTGCGAGTAGCCGAAGCCGAACTGGACATCGGTCTTTCCCGTCTCCTCGCCCTTGATCGTCACGTTGACGAGGCGGTTCTTGTCGTCAAACTTGAAGTCGAGCGGGTCCTCCTTGAGCTTGAAGTAGCCGAGCTGGTTGACCTTGAACATCGACTTCTTGAACAGCCCCATGTCCATCCAGTCGCCCTCGTAGAGACGGATCTCACGGCGGATCACCTTGTCCTGCGTCTTCGTGTTGCCGGAGAACTCGAGGCGGCCGAGACGGAAGCGGTCGCCCTCGAAGACGTTGACGACGACGTCGACCGTGCCCGGCTTGTTCTTGCTGTCGACGAGGTTCTGGTTGGTGTACGAGTAGATGTAGCCCCGCCCCTGGTAGAGGTTGCGCACCGCCTCGTTGCCGCTCTCGATCTTCGAGTAGTTGTACGTCTTGCCGGGCTTGACCTCGTACAGCTTGCGCAGCTGCTTCGCGTCGAACACCGTCGCACCCTTGATCGACAGCTCGCCCATTTTGAACTTCTTCCCCTCCTGCACGGGGATCGTCACCACCATCCGGTACTTCTTCTCCGCCTGGGTGTGTCCGCCGGGGTTGCGCGCGATCAGATCGACCTTCGGCTCGCCCACGACGATGTCCTTGTAGCCGTGGTTCATGTAGAACTTCTTCAGGTTCTCCGAGTCCTCGCCCCAGTTCTCCTTGCTCCAGATCGTCTTCTTGCTGAAGACACGGAAGAACGCCTTCTCCTTGGTCTTCTTCAGCGCCATCCGCAGCCTTCGGCTGGAGAAGACCTTGTTCCCCTCGAAGCGGATCTCGCCGATCTTGACCTTGGCGCCCTCGTCGATCTTGAACACCACCTTGCGCTCGTTGGGGGCCGTCTCGCTGACCACGGGCTCGACGACCGCGCTGGCGTAGCCGTCCTTGGCGTAGAT
>DAIDOU010000186.1 GCA_027458945.1 Acidobacteriota bacterium | reverse complement strand
GAACGCCTGCAGCTCGGCGAACTCCGCCTCGCCCTCGCCGGGGAAACCGACGATGAACGTCGTGCGCACCGCGAGGTCAGGCACGCTCGCCCGGGCCCGCGCGATCAGCTCGCGGTAGCGGTCCGCGTCGCCGCCCCGCTTCATCGCCTTGAGGACGCGGCGCGAGGCGTGCTGCAGCGGGATGTCGAGGTACCGGACCAGCCGGCCTTCGCGCGCCATCAGGCGGAAGATCCCCGGGTCGAGCGTCGCGGGGTAGGCGTACATGAAGCGGACCCAGGGGATCGTCGTGCCCGCCAGCAGCGCCTCGAGCAGCCGGCGCAGCCCGGCGCGGCCCATCTCGAGGTCCTCGCCGTAGCGCGTCGTGTCCTGCGCGATCAGCACCAGCTCGCGGACGCCGGCCGCCTCCAGCCGGCGCGCCTCGGCCACGAGCGATTCCGGCGTGCGCGAGCGGAACGCCCCGCGCATGCGCGGGATGTGGCAGAACGCGCACGGGTTGTTGCACCCCTCCGCGACCTTGAGGTAGGCGAACGCGCCGCCGGTCGACAACAGCCGCGGCGCGCGGTGGTCGTACAGGCCGAGCGCGGCGCGTTGGTCAGGGACGTGCCCCGGCAGCCGTCCGAGCACGGCCTCGGGCGCGCGCTCGAGCTCGTCGAGGCCGACGAACGCGTCGATCGCGGGGATCTCGGCCGCGAGCTCGGCCGCGTACCGCTGCGCCATGCACCCTGCCACCACCAGCCGCCGGAGCGCGCCGCGCTGTTTGCGGCCCGCCACCTCGAGCAGCGCCTCGATCGACTCCCGCTTGGCGTCCTCGATGAAGCCGCACGTGTTGACGATCACCACCTCGGCCGCGTCGAGATCGGTTACGACCTCGGCGCCGTGCTCGACCAGGTGTCCGAGCATGACTTCCCCGTCCACCAGGTTCTTGGCGCACCCGAGCCCTATCATGCCGACCTTGACCGACTTCGGTGCGCGCGCTCTCCGCGCGGCCTTGCTCACGACGGCGGATTCTAACATCGGGCCGAGGGCGACTCATTCCTCGAAGACCGTGGTCAGTGGTCAGTGGTCCGTGGTCCGTGGTCCGGAACGACCGTGGGTCATGGAGCGTGGGTCGTGGCTCGCAGAAACGAAGGCGAGGTCGGCCGCCAGTGCAGCCGCGTCGGCGGCACGCCGCGCGGCCTTGAGCGCCTCCCCCGAAGGCCACCGCTCCAGCGAAGGCAGGGCCGCGCACGTCGCGGCGTGTAGCCGCGCCGCCGAGATTGGGCCGGATGCAAGGCGCCCGAGGCGGTCGCAGCGGAGCGTAGCCGGAGGCTACGTGAGCACGCGAACCGCCGAGGGCAACGCAGCAGACGGTCCGAGATCGGCGGCGCTCAGGGGTAGAGGCGGTTGATCATGCGCGGGTACGGGATCGCTTCCCGCAGGTGCGTGAGCCCGCACAGCCAGCTCACCACCCGCTCGATCCCCATCCCGAACCCGGAGTGCGGGAAGCCGCCGTAGCGGCGCACGTCGAGGTACCACTGGAACGCCGCCAGCGGCAGGTTGTGCTCGGCGATGCGCTGCTCGAGCTTCTCCGGCGAGGAGATGCGCTCGCTGCCGCCGATGATCTCGCCGTAGCCGTCGGGGGCGATCATGTCGACGGCGAGCGCTCGTGCCGGGTCGTTCGCATCGGGCTCCATGTAGAACGCCTTGATCGCCGCCGGGTAGCGCGTGATCATGATCGGCTTGCCGGCCTCGTCGGCGAGCGCGGTTTCCTCGTCGCCGCCGAAGTCGTCGCCGAACGCCACCGCGAACCCCTTCGTCTTGAGCTTCTCCACCGCGTCGCCGTAGTCGATGCGCGGGTACGGGCGCGCGGCCGCCGCCTCCAGACGCGCCATGTCGCGCTCGAGCCACTCGAACTCCTGCCGGCAGCGGTCGAGCACGCGGGCGACGAGCGACGAGACGAACTCCTCCGCCAAGTCGAGCAGGCCGTCGAAGCGCAGCCAGGCGACCTCGGGCTCGACCATCCAGAACTCCATCAGGTGCCGCCGCGTCTTCGACTTCTCCGCCCGGAACGTGGGCCCGAAGCAGTACACCTTGCCGTGCGCGGCCGCCGCCGGCTCGAGGTAGAGCTGGCCCGACTGCGACAGGTACGCCTTCTCGCCGAAGTAGTCGGTCTCGAACAGCGTCGAGGTCCCCTCGCACGCCGCCGGGGTGAGGATCGGCGAGTCGATGTTGACGTAGTGGCGGCTGTGGAAGAAGTCGCGGATGCCGAACGTCAGCTCGTCGCGCACCCGCATGATCGCGTGCTGGCGCTTGGAGCGCAGCCACAGGTGGCGGTGGTTGAGAAGGAAGTCGGGGCCGTGCTCCTTGGGCGTGATCGGGTAGTCGGGGCAGAGCTGCTCGATCGCCAACTCGCCGACCTGCAGCTCGACGCCGCCCGGAGCGCGCGGCTCGGCCTTGACGGTGCCGGCGACGTGCAGCGACGATTCCTGGGTCACGCGCCCGGCGTCCTCCCAGACCCGCTCCTCGACCCCGGGCCGGAACACCACCGACTGCAGGTACCCCGAGCCGTCGCGAACGACGAGGAAGCGCAGCTTGCCGGAGGAGCGCGCGTTGTACAGCCAGCCGGACACCCGCACCTGCTCTCCGATCAGCCCCGGCAACTCGCGGATTTCGGCGTCTCGCATCGCAAACCTCCGTCAGGCCGCGCATTGTAGCGCACGGGCGCGGCCCGCTAGAATGGGCGCGCGCCGGCGGCCTGCCGGCCGGGAGATGGCGATGACCGACGCTTCGGCCAGGGTGATGCGGGGGTTCGTGCTGCTGCTCGTGGCGGCGGCCGTCGTCGGTGCGGCGGCGTGCTACCGCCTCACCGCCACGAAGATCGGGGAGATCGTCAAGGACCCCGCGGCCTACGACGGCAAGACCGTGACCGTCTACGGCACCGTAAAGGAGCGCATCGACCTGCCGCAGCTGGCGTGCTACGTCCTCGACGACGGCAGCGGCCAGATCGCCGTCGTCACGACCGGCCCTCTCCCGCTGGTCGGCGAGACGAGACACACCCGCGGCCGGGTGCAGGCGTCGTTCGCAATCGGCCGGCGGAAGATCGTCGGCGTCATCGAGCCGCCGCGGCCGAAGCCGACGCGGCCGCCGCAGCCGCCCCCTGGCGCGGTGCTGCCGAGCTGACCTCCGCGGCCGCACCCGACCGCGGCAGCCTGGTGAATACGCCCTCGGGGTGGATCAGGTCGTGGCACTGGAGGAAGTAGACCGTCCGGATCGGGTGCCCGCCGCGCTCGATCACGTACGGCGGCTCCTCGGTGACCGACGCGAAGATCTTCCCGAGCGGCTCGGCGAGCCCCTCCCTCTCGGTCACGAAGAGGAAATCCCGCCCGCCCAGCTCCTGCGGCGTGTACCAGTACAGCGAGGCGAGGCCGTGCAGGCCGCCGTGCACGATCGCGAGCCGCGTCGGGACCCGTCCCTTGGACAGGAACGCGATCAGGTGGACGTTGGTGTAGCTCTCCGCCGCGACCATCTCCCCCGGCCGCAGCCGGCGCTCGATCTCGCCGACGATCTCGCGGTTGGCGACGACGGCGGCGAGCTTGTCGGCGAACGCCCCGCGGGCACGGCCCACCAGCGGCCAGCGCACGTCGAGCGCGGTGGTGGCGAACAGCACGAGCGCCAGTGCCGCGACCGAGAGCGCGAGGCCGAACGCCACCCCCCAGCGCAGCAGCCGCCGCGGCGGCGGCGCCGCGAACGCGAGCACGACGGCGCCGAGCACGATCCCGGGGCCGGCCCAGTGCGGCGAGATGTCCTCCCGCAACGCCACGTAGCCGAAGAACACGAACGGTGAGACCGTCCCGACGAGCACCGCGTTCCACGCGGGGTCGCGCCGGCGCCAGGAGCGCCACCAGGCGGCCGCGCCCGCTGCGAACAACGGCGGCGACGTCAGGAGCGCCACGAACGCGATGAACTCGAGCAGGTAGACGGCGGTGAGCGGGCCGCGGTCGTGGCGCTGCTGCAGCTGGAAGGTGATGTTGACCCAGTCGTGCTCGGCGCCCCAGATCCACACCGGCGCGGTGATCGCCGCCGAGGCCAGCGCCGCGAGGTACGGCACCGGGGTGCGCAGGTGCGCCCTCGCCTTGCGGCTCGCCAGCACCGGGATCAGGACCGGCAGGACCAGCACCGCCGGGAACTTGGCGAGGAACCCGAGCGCGATCGCAACGCCGAACCCCCACCAGGCCCGGAGCTCGCCCTGGGCGATCGCGACCGCCGCCCACGTCGCGCCGAGGTAGCCCGCCATCATGCCGATGTCGGTGGAGGCGTAGAACGACCCGAAGAGGAACAACGGCGTGGCGTGCAGGCCGAGGTAGCTCCACGCCGCCTCACGCGGCCCGCCGCCCAGCCGCCGCGCCAACGGCAGGAGGAAGAGGCCGATCAGGAAGCTCGCCACGATCGCCGGGCCGCGCGCTCCGAGCGCGGTCTCGCCGAACACGGCGCGGAACGGGATCGGCGCCAGCATCATCAGGGGCGGCTGGTCGTACGTCGCCCAGTCGGGGTGGCGCGAGCAGTCCCAGTAGTACGCCTCGTCACCCGAGACCGGCACCAGCGCCGCGAGC
>DAIDOU010000185.1 GCA_027458945.1 Acidobacteriota bacterium | reverse complement strand
CCCTTGGTGAAGTGACCGGTCCCCTCGAGCACGAGATCGACGCCGAGCGCCTTCCACGGGAGGCGGGCGGGGTCCTTCTCGGCGAGCACCTTGATCGCGCGTCCATCGACGGTGAACGAGTCGGCGCCGACCTCGACGGTCGCGTCCAGCCGGCCGTGGACCGAGTCGTACCTGAGCAGGTGGGCGAGCGTCGGGGCGTCGGTGATGTCGTTGACCGCGATGAACTCGAGGCCGCGGTCGTGCAACGCCTGCCGGAAGATCAGACGGCCGATGCGGCCGAACCCGTTGATCGCCACGCGCAAAGCCATAAGCCCTCCCTGTCGGCTCCCAGTCTATACCGGCCCGCGCGCGACCGTGCGGTACCATCACGCGGTGAGCGGACCGACGACGGCGGTGGCGGCGCTGCGCTGGGGCGAGGGCCTCGAGCTGCTCGACCAGCGGCTGTTGCCCGGGCGCGAGCGCTGGCTCGGCGTCGCCGGCGTGCCGGACGCGGTGCGCGCGATCCGCTCCCTGACAGTCCGCGGCGCGCCAGCGATCGGCCTCACCGCCGCCTACGCCCTCGCCGCCGAGGCGCGTCGCGACCCCGATCTCGGGCGCCTGCGGCGCGCGGCCCGCCGCCTTGCCGCGGCCCGTCCGACTGCGGCCGACCTGGCGCACGCGGTCGCAGCGGTGATGGCGGCGATCGAGGCCGCCCCGGCGGCCGAACGCTTCGCCGCGGCGCTCGCGGCCGCCCGGCGGCGGCACGCAGCCGATGCCGGGGCCTGTCTCGCGATCGGCCGGCACGGCGCCGCGCTGTTCGACCGGCCGGAGACGGCGCTGCTCACCCATTGCAACGCCGGGGCGCTCGCCACCGGCGGCATCGGCACCGCGCTCGGGATCGTGCGCACGCTGCACGCCGAAGGGCGCCTCGTCCGCCTCTGGGCGTGCGAGGCGCGCCCGGTGCTGCAGGGCGCGCGCCTGACGGCGTGGGAGGCGATGCGCGACGGGATTTTGGTCACGCTGCTCGCGGACTCGGCCGCCGCCTCGCTGCTGGCGAGCGGGGCCGTCGGCGGGGTCGTGGTCGGGGCGGACCGCATCGCCGCCGACGGCGCGGTCGCCAATAAGGTGGGAACCTATTCGCTGGCGCTCGCCGCGGCCCGCCACCGGGTGCCGTTCGTGGTTGCGGCGCCGACCACGACGTTCGACCTCGCCTGTCCGAGCGGGCGGGAGATCCCGATCGAGCAGCGCGACGGCGAGGAGGTGCGGCGGGTGCGGCGGACCGCGGTCGCGCCGGCCGCGGTCGCGGTGTACAACCCGGCGTTCGACGTCACCCCGCCCGAGCTGGTGACCGCGATCGTGAGCGAGCGCGGGGTGGCGCGGCCCGTCACCGCTGCCACGGTGCGGGAGATCGCCTGATGCCCCTGCCCGGCCCGCCGCCCGCGGCGTTTTTCGGACCCCGAGCCCCGAGCCCCGAGCCCCGCCTTTTCCGCGCGCTGGGCATTGAGAGTTCGTGCGACGAGACCGCGATCGCGGTCCTCGAAGGGGACGGGACGGTGCGCTGCAACCTGGTCTCCTCGCAGGTCGCCGCGCACGCACCGTACCTCGGCGTGGTGCCCGAGTTGGCGGCCCGCCACCACCTGGAGACGCTCCCCCGCCTGCTCGCCGAAGCGGAGCGGGTGGTCGGTCTCGACGGCATCGAGCTGGTGGCGGTGACGCGGGGACCCGGCTTGATCGGCTCGCTCCTGGTCGGCACCTGCTTCGCGGCGGCGTACGCCTGGGCGCGCTCGTTGCCGCTGGCCGGCGTCGACCACCTCGAGGGTCACCTGGTCTCGCCGTTCCTCAGCCTCGACGGCGCCCCGGCCCGCGATGCGCCCGACCCGGCGCTGACGCTGGTGATCTCAGGTGGGCACTCGTCGTACTTCCTGCTCGCTGGCGGCGAGGCGCGACCGCTCAACCGCACCCGCGACGACGCCGCTGGCGAGGTGTTCGACAAGCTCGCCGCCGCCCTCGGCCTCGGCTACCCCGGCGGCCCGATCGTGGACCGGCTCGCCGAGCGCGGCGACCCGGCCGCGTTCCGCTTCAGCCCGCCGCAGATCAAGGACCCGGCCGGCGCGCTCGACTTCTCCTTCTCGGGGCTCAAGAGCGCCGCGATCCGCGCGGCCCGTGCCCTCGGCCCGCTGCCGCTGCCCGACCCGATGAGCCCGCCGCAGCCGGTGCTCGACCTCGTGGCCTCGTTCCGCCGCACCGTGGCCGACTGGCTGCTGGCGCCCCTCGACGAGCTCACCGCCCGCCACCGGCCGCGCGTCGTGGCCGCGTCGGGCGGTGTCGCCGGCAACCGCGAGCTGCGCGCCCGCCTGGTCGCCTGGGGCGAGCGGCGCGGGATCGAGGTCCTCCTCCCGCCGATCGCGCTGACTACCGACAACGCCGCGATGATCGCCCGCGCCGGCCAGCTCCGCGCCGCGCGCGGGCGACTGGACGATCCGCGCGCGCTCACCGCCTACCCCCGCGCCCCGTGGAAGGCCGCCAGCGGCCCCGGCGGCAAGCCGGTCTTCCCGCGCCTCCCCGGCGCGTGATCGGCTCGGCGAGAAGGTGAAAGGGTAGAGGGAAGAAGGAAGAAGGAAAACGGGAAAGAAGAGACCAGGCGCCGCCTGTCCTCTTCCGGCTCCCTTCTCCCGTCTCTCTTCCTCCACACTTCGTCCTCGCCGATCCAACTTCGTGTAAGATCACTAGTTCGCAGTCGCGAGGAGCGACGCGGGGAGCCCGGTGGACCAGCAGCGCATCCGCAACTTCTGCATCATCGCTCACATCGACCACGGCAAGTCGACGCTGGCGGACCGCCTGCTCGAGCTGACCGGGGCGCTGTCGGCGCGCGAGATGATGGCGCAGGTGCTCGACTCGATGGACCTCGAGCGCGAGCGCGGCATCACCATCAAGGCCAAGAGCATCCGGCTGCACTACACTGCCCCGGACGGGCAGGAGTACCGGCTGAACCTGATTGACACGCCGGGGCACGTGGATTTCTCTTACGAGGTTTCGCGGGCGCTATCGGCCTGTGAAGGGGCGCTCCTGGTGGTGGATGCAAGCCAGGGCGTGGAGGCGCAGACCGTAGCCAATGCCTTTCTGGCCACCCGCCACAACCTCGAAATCATTCCGGTGATCAACAAGATTGACTTGCCGGCGGCGCAGCCCGAATTCGTGAAGGAGCAGATCGAAA
>DAIDOU010000184.1 GCA_027458945.1 Acidobacteriota bacterium | reverse complement strand
TTGCCGATGTTGCGCATCGCCACGCGCGTCTGGTTGGCGTAGAACGGCACCTCGGCGTAGTGCTCGACCCGCTTCTTGTCGGCGGGGTTCTTGTACAGCAGGCGCGGGATCACCGTCCCGCCGGCCACCGTCTTGTCGCAGATCTCGGGGACGTCCTTGGGCTTGACCTGGGTGTAGAGGACGCCGGCGGGCTGGATCACGACGAGCGGCCCGCGCTGGCAGAAGCCGTGGCAGCCGGTGCGCTTGGTGAACGTGCCGACGTCGGCGTTCAGGCCGCGGGCCTGCAGCTCGCTCGTAAACGCCTCGGCGACGCGCATCGAGCCGTTGGCGAGGCACCCGGTGCCGCAGCACACCAGGACCTCCTGGCGGTGCGCCGCCGCCTCCTCGCGGGCGCGGCGGCGGAGCTCGTCGTAGGCGGCGGCGGACTCAATTCTCATGGTTCGCCTCCGTCTCGGCGAGGTACTTCCCGACCTTCGCGGGTTCGGCGCCGCCGTGGTAGGTCTCGCCGACGATCACCACCGGGGCCATCGCGCACGCCCCGACGCAGTTGACGGTCTTGACGGTGAACCCCATGTCCTCGGTCGTCTCCCCGGGCTTGATCTTGAGCTCGCGCTCGAGCTCCTCGATGAGACGGTTGGCGCCGCGGATGTGGCAGGCGGTGCCGGTGCACACGCGCACGATCGTCCGCCCCTGCGGGACGAGCGAGAACGCCTTGTAGAACGTCCCCACCGAGAACACCTTGGCGAGCGGCACCTCGAGCGCCTCGGCCACCTTCACGAGCACGTCGCACGGCAGGTAGCGGTACGCGCGGTGCACGTCCTGCAGCACCTGGATCAGCGCCGCCTCGGACGCCGGGTAGCGGGTCAGGATCTCGTCCAGCGGCGCCGTGTCCACGCAAGCTCGCCCGTTCATGCCCCCACCTCCTGCGCCACGGCGGTCTCCCGCTCGCCGAGCGCGTACCCCTCGCGCAGCGCGGCGAGGTTGGAGTCGATCACCTTCGGCTTGCCGGCGAACGTCTCGCGCACGAGCCCCTCGACGGCTTCCAGGGAGACGGCTCGCGTCGAGCCCAGGTAGGCGCCGAGCGCCACCATGTTGGCCGCGCGCGGGTTGCCGAGCCGGTTGGCGATCTCGTTGGCGGGCACGTTGACGACGCGCACGTCGGTGCGGCCGACGGCGCGGCTGATCAGCGAGGTGTTGACGAGCACCATCCCGCCGGGCTTGACCATCCCCTCGTACTTCTCCAGCGACGGCAGGTTCATCACCATGGCGACCCACGGGCGCTCGACGACGGGCGAGCCCACCGGCCGGTCGGAGATCACCACCGTGCAGTTGCACGTCCCGCCCCGCATCTCCGGGCCGTACGACGGCAGCCACGACACCTCCTTGCCGTCGGCCATGCCGGCGTACGCGAGCATCTTGCCGATGAGGAGCACGCCCTGGCCGCCGAAGCCCGCGATGATCAGGTCGTTCTGCATCACGCCTCCTCGACGGGCGCGGGCCGGGGTGCGCGGTCGGGCCCGTCGGGCGTCTTGAAGACGCCGAGCGGGTAGTACGGCACCATGTTCTTCTCCACCCACGCCGTGGCCTCGACGGGAGGGATCCCCCAGTTGGTCGGGCACGTCGAGAGCACCTCGACGAGGGAGAAGCACGTCCCTTCGGCCTGGTAGCGGAAGGCGCGCCGCAGCATCTCCTTCGCCGTGACGGTGTGCAGCGGCGTGTGGACGGCGGCGCGGGCGACGAACGCGGGCGTCCGCAGCGTCGCGAGCAGCTCGGCGACGCGGATCGGGTACCCCGCCAGGTTCACGTCGCGGCCGAGCGGACACGTCGTCGCGACCTGTCCCGGCATCGTCGTCGGCGCCATCTGCCCGCCGGTCATGCCGTAGATCGCGTTGTTGACGAACACCACCGTGACCTTCTCGCCGCGGTTGGCCGCGTGCACGATCTCGGCCATGCCGATCGACGCCAGGTCGCCGTCCCCCTGATAGGCGAAGACGATGAGGTCGGGGCGGGCGCGCTTGATGCCGGTGGCGACCGCCGGGGCGCGGCCGTGCGCCGCCTCGTGAAAGTCGGTGGAGAAGTAGTTGTACGCCAGCACCGAGCAGCCGACGGGGGCGATCCCCACCGTGCGCTGCCGCAGGCCCAACTCGTCCAGGACCTCGGCCACGAGGCGGTGGATCACGCCGTGCGTGCAACCCGGGCAGTAGTGGGTCGTCACCGGGGCCAGCGCCTGCGGCCTGGCGAACACCACGGTCTCAGCCACGGCGCACCTCCGCGGACGACGCCCGGATCGCCTTCACCTTCTCCGCCACCGCCTCGGGGCTGATCAGCATGCCGCCCTGGCGGCCGAGGAAGTGGATCGGCATCCGCCC
>DAIDOU010000183.1 GCA_027458945.1 Acidobacteriota bacterium | reverse complement strand
ATGTTCGAGCTGTCAAACGACGGGTACACCGCGGTGATCACTCCCGCCCGGGCCGTGCGCGCCGCCAGCGTCACCGCGCACATCGTCAGGATAAGCTTGCACACGCGACCGCAACGCTCGCCACCAGAGATGCGCATCATTACGAGCCCTCCTCAAAAGTCCGTCCTCGAAACAGTGAAGAGCTGCCTTCCGCAGGAAGAACGTCCGCACGCATCATTCTTCGGCGTGATCCCCTTGTTAATTCATGCGCAGAACCGCGGGAAACTCCGTCACCCGCCCGGCCGACCCCGACTCGCCCGAGGAGTCTCGCGCGCCCGCGGCTCCGCGCCCAGGCCTCGGTCCGTCCTGTGCAAGATCGAACAAGTGCGCGGGAATCATCGAATTCGCAGGCGATCGATGTAAAATGCGAACAATTCTCAACATCGTGGCGGCGGCGCCGCGAGGAGGAAACCGATGCTGCTGGCCGAGTTTTCCATCTCTCCGCTGGACAAAGGGGCGAGCGTCTCGCCGTGGGTCGCCCGCTCCCTCGACCTCATCGACCGTTCGGGACTGCCGTACCGCCTCGGCCCGATGGGCACCACGGTCGAGGGCGAGTGGGACGAGGTGATGGCCGTGGTCAAGGCGTGCTTCGAGAGGATGGCCGAGGACTGCGAGCGGATCACCGTCACCCTCAAGGGCGACTGGCGCCGCGGCCGCTCCGGCCGGCTGACCGCCAAGGTCGAGAAGGTGGAGGCCACCCTCGGGCGGAAGCTCAGCACGTGAGCGGCCGGGCTCCGGGTTCCGGAAAGACCGTGGATCGTGGGTCGTGGTTCGAAGAGACCGGTCCCGGGTTCAGCGGTTCGGGCGCCGGAATGGCGAAGGCCCAGCCGGCGGTCGGTGGCCGGCAAAGGCCGGCGTCCGGGGCCAAGGGGCCGGCGAGTTGACAACTCGTACGAAATCACGTACGGTTTGTCGAGGGGATCTTATGCCACCGATTCGGGTCAGCGAAGCGCGCGATCACCTCTACCGACTGGTGGACGAGGTGGCCGAGTCGCACGAGGCGGTCGTCATCGCCGGTAAGCGCGGCAGCGCCGTGCTCGTCTCCGAGGATGACTGGCGGGCCATCCAGGAGACGATCCACCTGCTTTCGATTCCCGGGATGCGCGAGTCGATCCGCGAGGGCCTCACGACGCCGGTAAATGGGTGCGAGACGGAGCCCGGCTGGTGAAACCTCGGGCTTGGCGGGTCGTCTTCACCAAGCAAGCGCAGAAAGATGCCCAGAAAATCGCGGCCTCCGGGCTGCGGGACAAGACACAACACCTGCTCGACATCCTCGCCGAAGACCCGCTGCGGCAACCGCCGCGGTTCGAGAAGCTCGTCGGCGACCTTACCGGAGCGTACTCGCGCCGCATCAACATCCAGCACCGCCTCGTCTACCAGATCCTCGAGGGCGCCCGCGTCGTCAAGGTGCTGCGCATGTGGACCCACTACGAGTAGCGTCGGCATCGACGCCGAACGGCGTGCGGCGCGCCGCACGGGGGCGGCTAGCTAAATGGTAGGGAGGTAGAAGGAGATCACCTTCGGCTCCGTCATCTCCTGCAGGGAGAACTTCACCCCCTCGCGCCCCAGCCCCGAGTTCTTGATCCCGCCGAACGGCATCGAGTCGAGCCGGTAATCGGTGGAGTCGTTGATCATCACCCCGCCGCAGTCGAGGCCCGAGGCGAGCTTGAACGCGGTGTCCACGTCGCGGGAGAAGACGGCCGCGTGGAGACCGAACGGGAGCGAGTTCGCCTTGGCGAGCGCCTCCTCGACGGTCGCCACGGGGTAGAGGTTGACGGTGGGCCCGAACACCTCCTCGCGGTGGATCGTGGCGCTCTCGGGAACGTTCTCGAGCACCGTCGGCTGCATCAGGGCGCCCGAGCGGCCGCCGCCGGCGAGCACGCGGGCGCCCGCGTGCAGCGCGTCGGCGACCCAGCGCTCGACGCGCTTCGCCTCGCCCGCGCTGATCATCGGCCCCATGTCGGTGTCTTCCTTCATCTTGTCGCCGACCTTGTACCTCGCCGTGAACTCCACCGTGCCGCGGCGGAACGCCTCGTAGACCTCCTCGTGCACGTAGATGCGCTGCACGCCGATGCAGTTCTGCCCGGCCGCCCAGAACGCCCCCGACACGCACGTCTCGGCGGCCCAGCGCACGTCGGCGTCGCGCCAGACGATCACGGGTGAGTTGGAGCCCAGCTCCATGCCGATCTTCTTGATGCCCGCCAGGCGCGTGATCCGCTGCCCGGCCTCGAGGCCGCCGGTGAACGAGATCATGCGCACGCGGGGATCGGCGACGAGCGCGTCGCCGATCTCGGCGCCGTGGCCGGTGAGCGTCTGCAGCACGAGCGGCGGCAAGCCCGCCTCGAGGAACGCCTCGGTGAGCCTGAGCGCCGACAGCGGCGTCGCGGTCGCCGGCTTGAGCACCACCGCGTTGCCGCCCGCGATCGCGGGCCCCAACTTGTGCGCCACCAGGTTGAGCGGGTCGTTGAACGGGGTGATCGCGAGCACCACGCCGATCGGCACCCGCTGGTAGTAGCCGACGCGCTGCTCGCCGCCGGGGAACGAGTCGAACGGGATCGTCTCCCCGGAGATGCGCTTGGCCTCCTCGGCCGAGATCGTGAGCGTGTTGACGCAGCGCCGCGCCTCCTTGCGCGCCTCGCGGATCGTCTTCGAGCCCTCACGCGCGATCGTGGTCGCGAACTCCTCGAGGCGGCCCTGCACGATCGCCGCCGTCTTGAGGAGCACCTGGGCGCGGTCGTACACCGTCATCCGGCGCGCGATTTCGAACCCTCCCAGGGCGGCCGCGAGCGCCGTCTCGACGTCGGCCGCGGTCGCGCGCGGCACCGTGTCCACCACGCTGTCATCGAACGGGTCGCGGACCTCGATCGTCTTGTCGCGATCCACCCACGAGCCTGCGAGCAGCATCTTCATCGGCGCCTCCGCGCGATCGTCAGCAGGTCGGCGAGCATCGCGAAGCCGGTCTGCGCCCTCCCCGCCCCCGGGCCGACGACCGTCACCTCGCCGAGGGCGTCGGTGCGTATCGCCACCGCGTTGGTGGCGCCCATCACCCCGGCCAGCGGCTGCCCGAGTTCGACCAGCCGCGGCGCCACCTCGGCCCGCACCCGGCCGCCGTCGCGCCACACCCGCCCGATCAGCTTGTAGCGCTTCCCCTCCGCCTTGGCGCGGGCGATGTCGGCCGCCGTGATCTTGGTGATCCCCTCGCACGGGCTGTCGGACGGCTCGAGCGACGCGCCGAACACCACGCTGGCGAGGATCGTCACCTTGGCGAGCGCGTCCCAGCCGAGCACGTCGGCGTCCGGGACCGCTTCGGCGTACCCGAGCGCCTGGGCCTTGGCGAGGGCGTCGTCGTACGAGAGGCCGTCCTCCATCCGCGTAAGGATGTAGTTCGTCGTCCCGTTGAGGATCCCCTGCATCTCGAGGATGCCGGCGCCGGCCAAGGTCTCACGGACGAGGTTGAGCACCGGCGTGCCGCTCATCACCGTCCCCTCGAACAGGAACTCGGCGCCGTGCGCGTCGGCGAGCGCCGCCAGCTCGCGATAGTGGAGGGCGAGCGGCCCCTTGTTGGTCGTCACCACGTGGACGCCGCGCCCGAGCGCCGCCCGGACGTGGGAGGTCGCCGGCTCACCGGTCCTGATGTCGGTGTACGTCGCCGCGAGCAGCACGTCGGCCTCGGCGTGCCGCGCCATCCCGAGGGCGTCCCAACCGTGGCCGCCGCGATCGAGCGCCGCCAGCGAGTCGCCCCGGCCGGCGAGCTCGAGCGCCCGCGCGAGGTCGATTCCCGCCGGATCGTAAGCGTTCCCCTTGAGCGTGTCGGCGATCCCGGTGACCGTCCACTCCAGGCCGTGCCGCCGGGCCAGCTCGTCACGCCCCGCGAGCAGCAGCTCCGCGAGCCCCTGACCGACCGTCCCGAATCCGAGAAAGACCAGTCGCATGCCGTCCTCCCGCCGTTCCCGCCGCGCGCCCATGTTCGCACGTCCCCGCGGCCCGGCCCGCATCCCCTAGATCCGCGCCATCGCCTGGTCGAGGTCGGCGATCACGTCGTCCGGGTGCTCACCGCCGACGCACAACCGCACCATCGTGGGCGGGATGCCCGCGAGGCGGCGCCCCTCCTCGCCCTGCTGGTGGTGGGTCGAGATCGCCGGGATCGTCGCCACCGACTTGATCCGCCCCAGGTCGGTGGCACGGTAGATGCGCTGCAGGGCGTCGAAGAACCTCCGCGCGTCGGCCGCCGAGCCGGCGATCGTGAACGACATCAGGTGGCCGAACGTCGGCGTGCCGTCGTCCACCAGCGTCATGTAGCGCGCCGCCAGGGGGTGCAGCGGGTGGTCCGGCAGGCCGAGGTAGTCCACCCGCTCCACCTTCGGGTGGCCGGCGAGGAAGCCCGCCACCGCCGCGGTGCTCGCCGAC
This sequence comes from Acidobacteriota bacterium, assembly GCA_027458945.1. Classification (GTDB taxonomy): domain Bacteria; phylum Acidobacteriota; class Thermoanaerobaculia; order Thermoanaerobaculales; family Thermoanaerobaculaceae; genus RBG-13-68-16. The sequence goes on along the minus strand of DAIDOU010000183.1, from coordinate 800 downwards.
ATGTGCCCGATCTTCAGCCGCAGCGTGCGCAGCTCGTTGAGGAGGAAGAACGCGGAGTGCGGCGCCATGCACGGACCGGAGTCGCGGAACGGCCACAGCTTGAGCCAGGTCGCGTAGTCGGCCCTCGCCTCCTCGCCGAGGTGACGGCTGGTGAGGCCGTGGCGGGCGACCACCGCGCCGCCGACGGCGAAGCCGCCGGCGCCCACGGTCTTGGTGAGCGAGTGCACGACGACGTCGGCGCCGTGCGCCAGCGGCCGCATCAGCGCCGGCGTCGCGATCGTCGCGTCCACGAGGAGCGGGACCCCGTGCGCGTGCGCGAGCTCGGCCAGCGCCGCCAGGTCGACGCACGCCTGCTGCGGGTTGGACGGCATCTCGGCGTAGAGGAAGCGGGTGCCCTCGTCGACGAGGTCGCGCCACGCCCCGATCTCCCACGGCTCGGTCACCCAGCGCACGGAGGCGCCGCGCTCGCGCATCCGCACGTTGAAGAGCTGGAACGTGCCGCCGTACACCTGCGCCGCCGAGACGAAGTTGACCGCCTCGCCCGGCGTGCCGGAGAGCGCCAGCAGCGGCTCGATCGCCTGCTTGATCGCGGCCATCCCGGAGGCGGTGCACAGGCACGACGCGTCGCCCGCGCAGCCGTACGACTCGAGCAGCGCGAGCGTCTCCTCGAGGTAGAACACGGTCGGGTTGTGGATGCGGGAGTAGCACCAGGTGGGGATCAGGTAGCCGAGGCCGGCCTCCATCTCGTCGCTGTCGCGGTACGCCTGCGAGGTCGAGGGGAAGATCGGCTCGACGATGCC
>DAIDOU010000182.1 GCA_027458945.1 Acidobacteriota bacterium | reverse complement strand
CTACCTCGAGCCGCGGGCGATCGCGTACCTCGAGCGCGACGTGATCCGCCAGGCGTACGTCCATGCGCTGCACATCTTGCTCGAGAAAGGTGCCCACGTCGCGATCGCGACCCACGACGAGTGGTTGGTGTGCGAGGCGCTCGGCCTCATCCACCGCCTCGCCGACCCCACGAACCGTTACGAGTTCCAGATGCTGCTCGGCGTCGATCCGGAGTTGCGCCGGATCATCACCGGCGGCGGGCACCCGCTGCGTGTCTACGTTCCGTTCGGCTCGGAGTGGTACCCGTACTCCGTGCGCCGCTGCCGTGAGAACCCTTCGATCGCGAGGGCCGGTCTAGCGTCGTTCTTCAAGGGCCGGATGGAGTCCTAGAGGCAGGGCTCCGGGCCCCGGGAAGACAGAGACGTGGCCGGTGGCCGGGGCCCAGTGGCCGGCAAGAAATGCGGAGACAGCGGTCAGAGGTCAGGGAATGGGAGGGTAGGACCCGGCGTGACCCTACTCTTCCTTTGCCCTCTTCCTCTGCCGCGTTACGTTCTTCATGGTCTTGGGCTCTGGTCGTTGCCGGCCACCGACCACTGGCCACCGGCCACGCTTCTTCGCCGCCCGGTCGCTACCGGCGGATGAGGAACTTGACCTCGTCGTTGCCGCGCGCGTGTTGAACCGCCACGACCAGCAGTCCCTGGCCCTTCTCGAGTTGCGGGATCGCGCCGCGGAGCTTGACGGTACCGCTTTCGTCGCTGGTTCCCTCGGCGAGGGCGGTCGGCTTCATCGTGGTGGAGAGGAAGCGCGCGGTCGCTCGCGCCCCGGCCACCGGCGTCTCCGCCGGGGTCATGTGGATGGTCACCTCGAGCGCGAACGGCGCTCCGAACGTCAGGTCGTCGCCGCCGGCCACGCGCAGCCGCACCCTCTCGCCCTGTTGCTGCTCCGCCAGCCAGTCGGCGATGACCTCGTCCAGCGTCCGCTGCGACAGCTTCGCCGCGTCGATCGGACCGCCGCCCGCCTTGCCGGCCAGCGGCGAGCGCCGGCTGACCGTGGTGTCGCTCGCGCCGCCCACCGGGGGCTCGAGCAGGAGGTCGATCCGGCCGGAGCGGATCGCATCCACGATGGTGCGGTGCTGGCGCTCCATCAGGATCTGGATCGCCGACGCCTCGGCGCCGGCGGCGAGCAGGTTGGCGTACTCCGTGCGCCGCGTGGCGAGGATCTCGCCGCGGACGTAGACCAGCGACTCGATGAGCGGCTTGCTCGAGCCACGGTCCTCCGTCTGGACGTGGTAGGTCACGCCCTCGCGGTCGATATCGGTGTTGAACCCCGTCAGCACTGGCGCAACGCGCCCTCCCGGCGCTGCGATGCTACGGGAACCGCGCTCGCACTGTCAATTTTCACGCCGGCGGCGCGCCCCTCGGGCCCGGTGCTACACTCCGGCGGGCGTGAGCACGGTGCACCGACTCATCCTCTTCGACGTCGACGGAACCCTGCTGTCCACCAACGGGCGGGCCGGGGAAGCCATCGGCGCCGCGCTGCGCGAGACGTTCGGCACCGCGGGCCGGATCGAGTCGTTCGCGTTCGCCGGCAAGACCGACCCGCAGATCATCTACGAGCTGATGGCGGCGGCTGGGCTGGAGCGCTCCGAGGTTGCACCGCGCCTTCCCGAGGTGTTCGACCGCTACTGCGGGTACATCGCCGGCGCGCTGACCCCCGCCAACACCCGCGTGCTGCCCGGCGTCCGGGAGGTCCTCGACGCCCTCGCGAGCCGCGGCGATATCGCGGTCGGCCTGCTCACCGGCAACATCCGCCGCGGCGCCGAGATCAAGCTCGCCGCGGCCGGGCTGCTGCCGTACTTCGCCGTGGGCGCGTTCGGCTCCGACGACGAGGACCGCAACCGCCTCGTCCCGGTGGCCCGGACCAGGGCCAGGGAACACTGGGGCGAGGAGTTTCCCGGCGCCCGCACGGTGGTCGTCGGCGACGCTCAGGCCGACATCCGCTGTGCGCGGGCCGGCGCGGCACGCGCGGTGGCCGTGGCCAGCAGCAAGACCCCGAAGTGCGATCTGGCCGCCCTGGCGCCCGACGCGCTGCTCGACTCGCTCGCCTCGCCGGCGGCGTTGACGGCGCTGCTGGCGAACGACGGCTGAGAGCGAAGGACGGGCGCGGCCGCCGGCGGCACGGCGACCGCGTGCGGCCGACTGGAGGATCCATGCACGAGTTCCTGACCTACCTCGCGGGAGAGATCGACAAGCTGCGCGACGCGCGGACCTACAAGACCGAGGTCGCGCTCGAGGGCCCCCAGGACCACCGGGTCAAGGTCGGCGGCCGCGACGTCGTCATGCTCACATCGAACAACTACCTCGGCCTCGCCAACCACCCGCGCATCCGCCGCGCCGCGATCGCGGCCGTCGAGGAGTGGGGCGCGGGGATGGGCTCGGTGCGCTTCATCTGCGGCACGCAGACGCTGCACAAGCAGCTCGAGGCGACGATCTCGCGTTTCTACGAGACCGACGACACGATCCTGTACAGCTCGTGCTGGAACGCCAACGAGGCGTGCTTCGCCACCCTCACGGGAGCCGAGGACGCCATCGTCTCCGACGAGCTCAACCACGCCTCGATCATCGACGGGATCCGCCTCGCGAAGGCGAGGAGGTACGTCTACCGGCACAACGACATGGCTGACCTCGACGGGAAGCTGGCGCAGGCTCGCGGCGAGGGGGCGCGTTTCATCCTCGCGATCACCGACGGCGTCTTCTCGATGGAGGGGGAACTCGCCCCGCTCCCCGAGATCATCGCCGCGTGCGAGCGACACCACGCCGTGCTCGTGGTCGACGACTCGCACGCCACCGGTCTCCTCGGCGCCCGCGGCCGCGGCACCGCCGAGGAGCTGGGGGTCTGGGGCAAGGTGCCGATCCACACCGGCACGCTGGGCAAGGCGATGGGCTCCGCG
>DAIDOU010000181.1 GCA_027458945.1 Acidobacteriota bacterium | reverse complement strand
ATGTCGGCGGGCGTCATCCCCTCGAGCTGGAGCCTGTCGATGATCATCTGCTTCACCCTGGTGTGCAAGGTCCCGCTCATTGCCGTTGACATCCTCCCGTCGCGGCGCCAAGTATAGCCGAGGCGCTCATCCGGAGTGCCGGCCCGGGAGCGAGAGACCGAGCTCGGCCCAAGAGCTGGAGCGACCCGCGAAGCCGATCGAGCAGCGCTCGTGATCGACGACGGCGGGCAGGCGCCGCTCCCAGGTGACCGCCGCGAGGTCGGGCAGCCTCTCGGGGTGAGCCGTCAGATCGACGAGTTCGAACCCCACGCGGCGCCGCCGCAGGTCGTCGAGCAGCGCGGCGCAGGAGGGACAACCGGCAACCACGTAGACCGTGACGCTCACGGCCCGTTCGGGTCACCGCCGGCGTCCGTCCACGACGCCTCGACCTGGTCGAGCTCGGAGAGGAAGCCGCCGTCCTCGCGCCACCCCGGCCGCGCCTTCACCCGCAGGTCGAGGTAGACCCTGACCCCGAGCAACGCCTCGATGCGCGCGCGCGCCGCGCTCCCGATCTCCTTGATCATGGCGCCGGCCCGGCCGACGACGATCCCCTTCTGACTGTCGCGGTCCACCACGATGTCGGCGAAGATGCGCAGCAGCCCGCCGCTCCCCTCCTCCTCGAACTGCCGCAGGTGCACGGTCGAGGTGAACGGGAGTTCCTTCTTGACCCGCTCCAGCATCGCCTCGCGGATCAGCTCGGTGACGAAGAACCGCTCGCTCTGCGTGGTCGTCAGCGTGGGGTCGAGCCACGGCTCGCCCTCGGGCAGCAGCGCGAAGATCGTGGCCTTGAGCTCGGGCAGCCGTTCTCCGGTGAGCGCCGAGATCGCCGTCGTGGCGGCGTACGCATGCCTGGCCGCGTAGAAGGCGGTGCGCTCGTCGAGGCGAGCGTGGACACCGGGGAGGTCCACCTTGTTGGCGACCAGGACGGCCGGAGCCGTCACGCCGTCGAGCAGCCCGACGACGAACTCCTCGCCCGCCCCCGGGTCGGCGCTGGCGTCGAACAGCTGCAGGATCACGTCCACCTCGGCCAGGGTGTCGCGCAACGCATGCATCATTTGGACGTTGAGCCGGTGGAGCGGGCGGTGGACCCCGGGGAGGTCGAAGAACACGGCCTGTCCGCGCGCCTCGGTGAGGACGCCCGTGATGCGGTGGCGCGTCGTCTGCGGCGTGGCCGAGACGATCGCCACCTTTTCGCCGAGCAGGGCGTTGACGAGCGTGCTCTTGCCCGCGTTGGGGCGACCGAGCAGGGCGATCGTGCCGGAGCGGCTCACGCGCCGCCCCCGGGCCGCCGGATCCGCACGCGGCGCAACCGCCGGCGGTCGACCTCGACCACCTCGAGCTCCAGACCGGCCCAGAGCGTCCGCTCCCCGGGACGAGGGAGGTGGCCGAGACGGTCGAGCACCAGACCCGCGACCGAGTCGAACCCCACCTCACCGACCTCGACGCCGAACAGGTCCTCGAGCACCTCGACGTGCGCCGCGCCGTCGACGAGGAAGGCGCCCTCGCCCTCCTCCACGACCTCCGGCAGCTCGCGCTGGTGCTCGTCCTGGATCTCCCCGACGATCTCCTCGAGGATGTCTTCCAGCGTCACGATCCCGGAGGTGCCGCCGTACTCGTCGACCACCACCGCCATCTGCTGGTGCGCCGTCTGGAACTCCCGCAGCAGCTCGCGTGAGGGCTTCGTCTCGGGCACCAGGAGGACCGGGCGCAGCAGCGCCGAGGCGGCGACCGACGTCCCGTTCGCCACCGCCCTGAGCACGTCCTTGACATGCACGACGCCCTCGATCCGATCCAGCGTCTCGCGGTAGACCGGGATCCGGGTGAACATCGAGTCGGCGAACGCCCGCTCGACCTCGGCGAACTCCGCGCTCACCGGCAGCGCCACCACGTCGGTGCGCGGGGTCATGATCTCGCGCACGACCGTGTCGGACAGCTCTACGATCGAGGCCACCAGCTCGGCGTCCTCCTTCTCGAGGATCCCGGCCTCCTCGCCGGCGCCGATGAACGCCTGCACCTCGTGCTCGTCCACCTCCTCGTCTTCCCCCGCCGCAGCCGGCTCCTCGCCGTCCTCGAGCCGGACCAGGACCCGCAGGAATGCGGTCCACGGCCGGATCGCGATCAGCGTCGCGAGCGCGACGGGCTCCACCCTCGCGCCGCGGGCGGCGACCAGGCCCACCGCGAGCGCCGCCAGCCATCCCGCGGCGAGAACGGCGATCAGCGTCCCTTGCCCGGCTCCCGCGAGCCGCCCGGCGCGGACAGTCACGAGCGAGAACAGCACCAGGACCAGCCCCGTGCCCGCCTGCAGGAAGACGATCACGCTCGCCTGCGCGTCGGAGCGGCGGGGGAGGCCCGGCAGCAGGCCGGCTCGCTGCACGAGCAGGCCGCCGAGCTGGATCGCCCCGAGGCGCACCACCGCCAGCATCCCGGTCGCGGCGAGGACCAGCAGCACGAGCAGGCCCAGCGCCGCCAGCACCGCGGTCACCGGGTTCGCCCACCAGGCGGCCAGCGCCGTCATCCGATCAGCTCCCGCCGCAGCCGCGCCTCAAGCGCCGCCATCTCGCCGCCGTCGCTCTCGTGATCCCAGCCGCAGAGGTGGACGACCGCGTGCAGCAGCAACGTTGCGAGCTCGCGCTCGAGCGTCACGCCCGCCTCGTCGGCCTGGCGCCGGGCGGTTTCCAGCGAGATCGCCACGTCGCCGAGGTAGATCGGGCCGTCCGGCTGCGCGAAGCCGGCCGGGAACGAGAGCACGTCGGTGGGGGCGTCCTTGCCGCGGAAGTGACGGTTGAGCGTCCGGATCGTGGCGTCGTCGCAGACGAGGACGCCGACCTCGACCGGCCCGGCGCCGAGGCGCTCGAGCGCTGCGACCGTCAGACGCCGCAGCGCCGCGGTCGGTTGCCCGCCCGGCCGCAGCTGCCAGCGGAAGCGTACGTGCGCGCTAGCCACGGCGCTTCCGGTTGAAGTCGAACCCCGGGTAGTCGATCCGCTGGTGGAACGCGTTGGTGAGCACCCAGAAGAACGCGGCTCCGATCCGCTCGATGTCCTTGAGCGTGAGCTCGCACTCGTCGAGCTGGCCGTCCTCGAGGATGTTCTTGACCATCTGGTCGATCATCGACTGGATCCGGCCCGGCGTAGCCTCCGACAGCGTCCGGCTTCCCGCTTCGACGGCGTCGGCGAGCATGAGAATCCCCATCTCCTTGCTGCGGGGTTTCGGCCCCGGGTAGCGGAACTCGGTCTCCTGCACCTCGCCGTGGTCGGGATCCTCCTTCGCCTTGGCCTGCGAGTAGAAGTAGCGGATCAGCTTGGTCCCGTGGTGCGTCGTGATCGCGTCCTGGATCGGCTCCGGCAGCCTGTACTCCCGCGCGAGCTCGAGACCGGCCTTGACGTGGTTCGAGACCACCAGCGCCGACATCCACGGCGTCAGGTGGTCGTGCGGGTTCTCGCCGCGCTGGTTTTCGACGAAGTACTCGGGCTTGGCGAGCTTGCCGATGTCGTGGTAGTAGCAGCACACCCTTGCGAGCAACGGGTTGGCGCCGATCGCCTCGGCGGCCGCCTCGGCGAAGTTGGCCATCGCGAGCGAGTGCTGGAACGTCCCCGGCGCCTCGAGCGACATCCGCTTCAGCAGCGGCAGGTTCGGGTTCGACAGCTCGAGCAGCCGGATGTCCGTGATCGTGCCGGTCGCCGTCTCGAGGAGCGGCAGCAGGAAGCTTGCGAGGGCGGCCGCCACCACGCCGCCGAGCGCCGCCGACGCGACCTGGGCGCCGAGGACCGACGGGTCCGCGACCCTCCCGTGCCAGAGCGCGAGGCCGACCACCGCCACCGCGTTGACCCCGCCGACGACCGCGCCGACCCTGGCCAGCACGTAGCGCTCCTTCAGGCGCTGCGACGCGAACGCGGCGGCCACCCCCGAGATCAGGGCGTACACCGCCAACCCGACGTCGCCACCGAGCATGAGCGCCACCATCACGCTCTGGGCGACCGCGAACAGGACGCCCACCGGCAGCCCGAACATCAGGCCGGCGATGATCGGCCCCGCCCCGTGCGGCAGCGCCGGCAGGTAGATCTCGATGTGCCCGAACGGGTCCCGCATCAGGCTCGCGGCCACACCACGGGACAGGAAGGTGAAAAACCGCTCGAGGACGAGGGTGGCCAGCGTCAGGGCGATCAGCGCGCCGAACCTGATCCGCGCCTCGTCGCTCGAGGGGCTCTGCCGGCGCAGGTAGAAGAGCCAGGCGGCCCCGACCAGGGCGAGCAGCAGCGCGGCGCCGGCGAGCGGCAGGTAGGTCTGCGTCGGCGTGTTGCGCTCGGCCAGGGCCCTGAGCAGGCGCGCCGTCTGGGCCGTCACCTCGTCGCCCCGGCGCACCAGCACCTTGCCGCGGGGGAGGCGCACCGAAACCTCCTCCACGGAGCTCGCCGCCTTCAGCCTTCTCGCCAGCGTCTGGCCGCGGTCGAGGACGACGTTGGGGACCATCGCCCTGGCGAGCAACGCCGCCAGGGGGGGGCGCCAGGCGCGCGGGATCGAGGGCTCGGCGGAGAGACGCTGCTCGACCACCTCCGCGAGTCCGGAACCGCCGTCCACAAACCGATACACGTCGAGCTCGGTCTTCTCCTGGTTCTTGCCGACGGTTCGTAACGTGATGCCACGGTCGGCGGCGTGGAGCAGCTCGGTCCGATCGCTCACGACGCCTTGCTGGTACAGCCGATCGACGACCTCGCGCAGGACGCCGAGCAGCTCCGGGGAGAAGCGGGCCACGCGCAGCACGGCCGCCTCGCGCGGCTGAATCACGAGCGAACCGACCTCACCGAGCCGCTGCGCCAGGTCGATGTCGTCGCCGGCCGACCTCTTCCGCCCCTCCTGGAAGACCCGGTCCAGCTTGTCCATGAGCGCGCCGGCGGCGCCCGGGTCGTAATCGTAGACCGGCAGCACCTCGAAGCTGGCGCGCCGCCGCTTCGCCTCGGTCGATTCGGCGTCGGGCAGCACCACGTCGCGGCCGACGACCACGTCGGTCGGAGCGATCTCCCCCGCCTTGAGCGTCGGAATCTTGTTCGAGCGGCCGGGCGCCACGAGCAACGCCCCGAGCACGACGAGGCACCCGTACCACACCCACGCCTGCCCGAGCAGCCGGCGCCGCAGCTGCACGAACTCGCCGCGGCGAACCGCGATGCGCGCCGCGGTGGTGCGCGCTTCCTTCCCTTCCCTCCCGTTCATGAGCCGTTCCCGCGCCTGGCCTCGTCGTACGCCTCGTAGGCGGCCACCACCTTCTCCACCAGCCGGTGCCTGACGACGTCCTCCTTGGCGAAATCGAAGAATGAGATCCCCGGCAGCTGGCCGAGGATCTGCCGCGCCTGGACGAGGCCGGAAACCCGCTCGTTCGGCAGGTCGATCTGCGTCACGTCGCCGGTGATCGCCGCCCGCGAGTGGAACCCGAGCCGGGTGAGGAACATCTTCATCTGCTCCGGGGTCGTGTTCTGGGCCTCGTCGAGGAGCATGAACGAGTCGTTGAGCGTCCGCCCGCGCATGAACGCCAGCGGGGCGATCTCGATCACGCCGCGCTCGAGGTGGCGCGCCACCCGGTCGTACCCGAGGATGTCGTAGAGCGCGTCGTACACCGGCCGCAGGTACGGGTTGACCTTCTCCACCAGATCGCCGGGGAGGAACCCGAGCCGCTCCCCCGCCTCGACCGCCGGGCGGGTGAGCACGATCCTCTTGACCCGGTGCTCGGCCAACGCGGCCGCCGCCATCGCCACTGCCAGGTACGTCTTCCCTGTCCCCGCCGGCCCGACCGCGAACACGATGTCGTACGTGTTGAGCGTCTGGATGAACAGTCGCTGTTTGAGGTTGCGAGGCACGACCAGGCGCTTGACCGAGTCCGGGATCGTGGCGTCGCTGAAGAACTGCACGAGGTCGGCACCCGGGTCCTCCTCGAGGACGCGCAACGCGGTGCGAAACTCCTCCTTGCCGACCGCGTACCCGCTGCCGACCAGCCGGCCGAGTTCCTCGACCAGCTTGGCCGCCACCGCTACCGCCTCGGGCTCGCCCTCGAGAGTCACCGTGTCGCCGCGCGCCGCCACGCGCACTCGCAGGCGCTCCGAGAGGTACTTGAAGTTCTCGTCGAGCGTGCCGGAGAGGGTCCGGAGCTCCTTCTCGGAGAGCGTGATCGTGGTCATGCCGCGACCGCCCACCCCACCGTCGAGCCAAAGCCTTTCATGACCGACATCTCCCGCGGTCAGGTGTGGCCGCGCCACGGCGTGTCGGCCACCCCGGCGCGGTTGTTCAGCCAGCGCGCCAGGACGAAGAACGCGTCGGAGAGACGGTTCAGCAGTGGGATCACCGCCCCGACATCCTCGCCGCCGTCGCGCAGGGCGACAACCTCGCGCTCCGCGCGCCGACACACCGTGCGCGCAACGTGCGCCAGCGCGGCCGGCGGACATCCGCTCGGGAGGACGAAGTTGCGCAGCGGGGCCAGTTCACCCTCCATCCCGTCGATCCAGCGCTCGAGCCAGGTCGGCCGAAGCACGTCCGGAGATAGGCCAAAGCGGCCCCCGGGCTCGGCCAGGAACGCCCCGACCTCGAAGAGCAGCACTTGAACGCGCGCCAGCTCGCCCTCGGCCGGGGCCGGTAACGGCTGGGTGCGCAGCATGCCAACGAGGGCGTTCAGCTCGTCCACAGCGCCGTACGCCGCCACACGCCGGCTCGCCTTCGAAACCCTGGCGCCGTCACCGAGGCCAGTCGACCCGTCGTCTCCGGTCCGCGTGTACACCTTCACTGGTTCATGGTACCACCCGCCCCCTCGGGCGGCCGGGCGCGGTGAGTTCGGTTATCTTCGTCACAAACTCGGCGATCGAGAACGGCTTGATCAGCACCACGGCCGCCGCAAGTGCCTCATCTCCCACGGGATCGTAACCGGTACAGAGCACCATCTGGAGCTTGGGGACGCTCGCGCGCAGGCGCCGCAGCGCCTCGCGCCCGTCCATCACGGGCATCACGAGGTCGAGCACGACGAGCGCGAAGCGCTCAGGCGACGACTGCACGCTCTCGACCGCCTCCAACCCGTTCCTGGCTTCCACGACCTCGTACCCGACCCCCCGCAGCGCGGCCGCCAGCGTGGTCCGAACCATCTCCTCGTCGTCGGCGATGAGGATCGCCCCTTCGCGCGGCACGGCCAGCACCTCCTCCCGCGGCCCTGGGGAGGTCGGCCGCGCCGCGAACTCGATCCAGCTCCGACCGGCGATCCCCGCCGCGCGCCCGCGCTCTGTGCGACCGCCGTGATGCGCCGCGATCACCTCGGCGACCGCCTGCGCCGTGCGCCGCGAGAAGAAGAGTTCCCCGCCACCGGCCGTCCCCGCTTCGGCCACCCCGCCGGTGTCGGAGAAGACCAACCGCACCGATCCCGGTACGCTCCCTTCACGCAGGCTCACCTCGATCGCTCCACCGAGCTCCATCGCTGCGACCGCCGCCGCCAGGCTGACCTCGAGCCAGAGCAGGAGCTGCCGCGAGTCGGTGGAGACCCGGTCGTCGGCGACCTCGCGCCGGGTCGTGAGCCGAACCCTGGGAGGAAGCGTGGAGGCCGCTCCTTCGCGCCACCGCTCGATCAACGGCCACAGCCGAACGCGCCGCAGCGGGCCGACCTCTCGCCTTGACAACGAGACGAACCGGCGCAAGTTGTCCACCGCTCCGGTCGCGAGGTGCCGCGCTATGGCGAGAGGAGCTGGGGCCTCTTTTCCGTTGTCGAGCTTCTCCAGTGCTCCAAGCAACGCTTGGAAATCGTTCCCCACCTTGTGCGCCAGGTACGTTCCGAGTTGTGACAGCGCCCGGTCGCGCGCGGTCGCGCCGAGGTCACGGCCGCCCTCGCCCCCGGCGGCCTCCGTGCCGAGGAACAGGATCCCGAACGGCGGCGAGGCGTTGCCGACCCGCGCCGTCTTGAACTCGACGGTCAGTGCCTCCCCGCTCGCACACCGGAGCGTGGCGACGCCCCCTCCGGACCGGCCACGGCGCGCCCTCGCCAGCGCTCTGAGGACGATACGCCGCGCCGGTGGGTCGACGATCGGCAGCAGCGACCGCCCCGAGAAGCGCCGCGCCTCGTACCCGGTCTGCTCGAACACCACCCGGTTCGCCCACACCAGGTTGCCGTCGCCGTCGGTGACCACCAGCCCGTGCGGCACCTCCGCCGCGACCGCATCCAGTACCGCCTCGGCCCGCTGCCGTAGCGGCGCCTCGCGCCACGACACGTACACCACCGCCTGCTCCAGCTCGCGCGCCGGCGTGACGGTCGCCTCCGCCGCGAACGTCCTCCCGTCCCCGGTCGCCAGCCGCACGACCAGCGTCGCCGCGCCCCCACCTTGCGCGACGCGGTCCTCGACGCAGGCAGCCAGACGCTCGCGATCGGGGGCGGCCACGAACGTCATGAAGTCGGCGCCGACGAGCCGGGCCACGTCGGCCTGCCCGAGCTCCTGCGCCGCCCGCAGGTTGGCGCCGGAGATGCGGTGCCCCTCGAGGCAGACGACCGACGAGCCGGCGTGGTCGGCGAGACCGCGCCACCGCGTCTCGCGCATCCGTCGTTGCGCCAGCGCTTGCCAGCGCTCGGCGGCCCGCACCGCGGTGCGCCTTTCGCTGACCGCCCGCCTCCAGGCGACGAGCACGGTGACACCCGCCGCCGCCAGCGCCGCGAGCAGCACGACGGTCCCCATGCCGGGGGAGCGCCCCTCCTCGGCGCGCCCCCGCGGCGCCGCGGCGGCTCCCCGCGGCTGGCCGGCGTCGGTCCCCTCGGGCGTGCGAGGTTCGGCGCGCGCAACCGCGAACCCTCCTGCGATCAGCGCGAGGAGGGTCGCGGCCAGGGTGGCACGGCGGGCACTCTCGGTGGGCATCGGCCTGAGCTATTCTAGCCTGCGCGCGGTACGGTCGCGTCCGGTCGCACCTCCCGACGGAGGTGACGTTGCGGTCGTGCTCCCGGCCGCTGGCAGAGGTCCCGATGCGTCCAGACGGTTCTCGGCTCTTCATGCTGCGCCCCGGCGTCGTGTACTTGAACCACGGCTCGTTCGGGGCGTGTCCGCGGCCGGTGTTCGAACGCTACCAGGCCTGGCAGCGCGAGCTCGAATCCGAGCCGGTCGAGTTCCTCGGACGGCGTTTCGCCTCTCTGATGCGCGGGGCGCG
>DAIDOU010000180.1 GCA_027458945.1 Acidobacteriota bacterium | reverse complement strand
GAGGAACGCGTTCTCGACCTGGAAGTCGGGGTCGCCGCCGCCCTCGACGACGAGGTCGCCGCGCAGGACCTGGTGCACCGGATCGATCGTCCCGCGGGCGTAGAACCGCGTCTCGAACCGGAACTCCGGGCCGAGCCGCTCGAGCGCCCAGAGCGAGGTGCCGATCTTGAGCACCGACGCCGGGTTGATCGGCTCGTCAGGCTGGCGCGCCTCGACCGGATGTCCGTCGAGCGTTTCCGCATACCAGACGAGGCTGACCGGGTGGCTGGCGCGCCGCCTCCGGCGGGAGCCGTTGGCTCCCTCCGAGACGGCGGCCGCGAGGGTCAAGGTGGCGAGGGCGAGGGCGAGAGTACGCTTCACGGTCGGTGATTGTACCCGAGGTCGCCCCGCGCCGAGGTCATCCTCGTCACCGTCCCGCCCGCGCCCTTGGCACCGGCCCGGCGGGTGCGCTAGCGTGACGCGGACGGGGGAGGCACGATGAGCCAGATCGACGACTTCATCACGGCGCGACGGGAGGCCAACGCGGCGGTGCTGCGCGAGGACCACCTCGGCATCAAGCGTTTCTTCAACCTTGACGACGCGGCGTACCGCGACGAGGCCCTCCCCGGCCGGGTCAAGGAGCTGCTCGGCCTGGCCGCATCGCTCGTCCTGCGCTGCGACGACTGCATCGACTACCACCTCATTCAGTGCGTCAGGGCGGGCTGGTCGCGCGCCGAGATCGTGGACGCCCTCAACGTCGGCCTCGTGGTCGGGGGGTCGATCGTGATCCCGCACCTGCGCCATGCGGCGGCGACGCTCGACCAGCTCGCCGGCCGCGACCACATCGAGCTGTAGTCGGCGGCTCCTTCAGCCCGACGGGCGCGCGCCGGGCGCCACGGGCTCGGCCAGCCGGAGCACCGGCGTCGCGGCCGCCACCGCCGCCTCGTACGCTTCCCCTTCGACGAGCGCGCGCAGCCGGTCGGTGGCGGCGAGCGCGAGCGTCCAGCCCTCCCAGCGCACCGGCTCGCCCGTCGCCGCGTCCACCACACGCCCCTCGGCGACCGCCCGCGACGCCGGCTCGAGCGCCACGCCGGCCAGCGCCCGCTCGAGCGCCCGCATCAACCCTTCGGCTCGCGGGTCGAGGAAGCGGGTGTAGCGGTGCGACAGCGCCGCAACGTGGTAGTGGCTGGGGCGGAAGACGATGCCGTCGAGCGCCAGCGTCTCGCTCACGACCACCAGCCAGCCGAAGATCTCGCGCAGCATGCCGAGGCCCGGGTGCTGCTGGCCCGGCAGCGCGGCGCGGTCGCCGGTGAAGCGCTCACGCGGGTTTTGCAGCAACAGCCATTCGACCTCGAGCACCTCGCACCCCTGCACCGCCCGGGCGCTGCGGTGCACCCGCAGCTCGACCAGGAGCTCGCGGCGGTCGGCGGCACCGTAGATCTTCAGCGTCTGGCCAAGCGGGTGCTCGAGCTCGAGGTGGAGGGCCGGAGCCTTGAAGCCGCGGGCGCGCAGCTGCTGCAGGATGCCAAAACGCTCGAGGACGAGCTCGATACCGACCTTGGAAAAGTACTCGAGGAAGCGCGTGTGCCGCGGCACGCCGGGGAGGATCCCGACCAGGTCCTCCTCGGTGAGCTCCCAGCCGCCGCGCGCCGTGGTCGACGTCAGGCGCATCGGGTCGAGCGTCGCCTTGATCTGACGGAAGCGCATCAGCGTCAGCGCCTCGTTGTCTGGCGGCTCGATCGCGCTTCCGGCGAGCAGCCACGCGAGGTAGCGCGCGTGGTAGCGCCACGAGGCGTCGCCGTAGCCGCCGCCGAG
>DAIDOU010000179.1 GCA_027458945.1 Acidobacteriota bacterium | reverse complement strand
GGAACGCTCGAGCCCGCGTTCGCGATGATGGGCGAGGCGGGCGGCTTCGACGCCGTCGCGCTGCAGAAGTACCACTGGGTCGAGGCCATCAATCACGTGCACACCGCCGGCAACTCGTCGGGCATCGTGGACGGCGCGGCGCTCCTGCTGGTCGGCTCCGACGAGCGCGGGCGCGAGGTCGGCCTCACGCCGCGGGCGCGCGTCGTCTCCATGGGGGTATCCGGCGCCGATCCGACCATCATGCTGCTCGGCCCCGGGCCGGCGGCACGCAAGGCGCTGGCCAAGGCCGGGATGAAGGCCTCGCAGATCGATCTCTGGGAGATCAACGAAGCGTTCGCATCGGTTGCCATGCGCTTCATGAGGGAGATGGAGATCAGCCACGACAGCACCAACGTCAACGGTGGCGCGATCGCCATGGGCCACCCGCTTGGCGCCACCGGCGCGGCCATCCTCGGCACGCTGCTCGACGAGCTGGAGCGGCGCAGCCTGCGCTATGGCCTTTGCAGCCTTTGCGTCGGCGGGGGTATGGGAATCGCCACCATCATCGAGCGCCTGTAGCCACGGAGAACGACCATGACTGAGCAGACCGCCATCCGCTGGGATCAGGACGCCGAAGGAATCGTCACGCTCACGCTCGACGATCCGACGCAGTCCGTCAATACGATGAACGCGCTGTACCAGGCTGCGATGAAGCGCACGGTCGAGCGTCTCACAGCCGAGAGAGTGAGCGTCAAGGGAATCATCATCACGTCCGGGAAGAAGACGTTCTTCGCGGGCGGTGACCTGCGGCTCCTGTCGCAGGCCACACCGGCCGATGCGCAGCGCCTTTACGATGAAGTGCGCGAGCTGTGCCTGAAGCTGCGCGCACTCGAGACGCTCGGGGTGCCGGTGGTCGCGGCGCTCAACGGCTCGGCGCTCGGCGGCGGCATGGAGATCGCCTGGGCGTGCCACCGGCGCATCGCCATCGACGACGGCAAGAGCGAGTTCGGCCAGCCCGAGGTTGCGCTCGGCCTGCTGCCGGGCGGCAACGGCATCGTGCGCACGGTGCGCCTGTTCGGCGTTCAGAAGGCGCTCATGGAGGTGTTGCTGCAGGGCCAGCGCATGAAGCCCGCGAAGGCAGCGTCGGTCGGGCTCATCGATGAATTGGTGCCGGACCGCGCGACGTTGCTGGCGAAGGCGCGCGAGTGGATCCTCGCCAATCCGGGCGCCACGCAGCCCTGGGATCGCGACGGCTACAAGATGCCGGGCGGGACGCCCTCCACACCGGCATTCGCCTCGATACTGCCGGCGTTCCCGGCGAACCTGCGCAAGCAGATCAAGGGCGCCAACATGCCCGCGCCCAAACTCATCATGGCCGCCGCGGTCGAAGGCGCCGCTCGGGACTTCGATACCGCGTCGCGCATCGAGAGCCGCTACTTCGTCGAGCTCGCGACCGGTCGCGTCTCCAAGAACATGATCAAGGCGTTCTTCTTCGACCTGCAGAAGATCAATTCCGGCGCGAGCCGCCCCAAACCGGCCGATATCCCACAGTGGGCGCCGATGAAGGTCGGCATCCTCGGCGCCGGCATGATGGGCCAGGGCATCGCCTACGTCACGGCGATGGCCGGCATTGACGTCGTCCTGAAGGACGTGTCCAAGGAGCAGGCCGAGAAGGGGAAGAGCTACTCCAAGAAGCTGGTCGACGGCGCGGTGGCCAAGGGCCGCATGACGCGCGACAAGGCCGACGCGGTGCTGGCGCGCATCACGACCACGGGTACCGCGGCGGATCTTGCGGGCTGCGACATGCTCATCGAGGCGGTGTTCGAGAATCGCGACCTCAAGGCCAAAGTGACCGCCGAGGCCGAGGCGGCTGCTGTACCCGGCGTGCTCATGTGCTCGAACACCTCCACGCTCCCCATCACCGGCCTGGCCAAGGCGTCGCAGGCGCCGCCACGGTTCATCGGCCTGCACTTCTTCTCGCCCGTCGACAAGATGCCGCTCGTCGAGATCATAGTGGGCAAGGAGACGGCGCCCGAGGCGCTGGCGCAGGCTTTCGATTACGTGCTCAAGATCAAGAAGACTCCCATCGTCGTGAACGACAGCCGCGGCTTCTTCACCTCGCGCGTGTTCGGCATGTTCGTAAACGAAGGCATCTCGATGCTGGCCGAGGGCTACCACCCGCAGAGCATCGAGCAGGCCGCGGCGCAGAACGGCTCGCCCATCGGTCCCCTCGCTGTTTGCGATGAGATCTCGCTCGAGCTCACGCGGCACGTGCGTGAGCAGACGAAGGAGGACCTCGCCGCTGAGGGCAAGACGTATCCCTCGCTACCGGCGGACGCGTTGGTCGATCGGATGTGCGACGAGTTCGGTCGCAAGGGCAAGGCGGCCGGTGGCGGGTTCTACGAGTACCCGGCGGGGGGAAAGAAGCACCTGTGGCCCGGCATGGTCGAGCACTTCGTGAAGCCCGAGCATGCAACGCCCGACGCGGCGGACTTCGCCGAAATGAAGGACAGGCTCCTGTACATTACCTCGATCGAGACGATCCGCTGTCTCGAGGAGGGCGTGCTGCAATCGGTGGCGGATGCGAACATCGGATCGGTGATGGGGATCGGTGCGCCGCCGTGGACCGGCGGGACGCTGCAGTACGTCAACTACGTCGGACCTCGTGCCTTTGTCGAGTGCGCGTGCCAGCTTGCCGCTCGCCATGGCGCCCGTTTCCAGCCCCCGAAGCTGCTCCTGGAGATGGCCGACCGCGGCGAGACGTTCCAGTAGGATCGGTGTCAGCTCCGGCGAAGTTGACGGAGCAGGAGTCGCCCGGCAGGTCGGCGGCAAGAGCCCCGAGGTGCCACGTGCGCCGAGAGCCCTGATCGGCCACCCGATCTGTGCCGCCCAGTTGTGCTCCGCCGTGAGACGGTGGCGGGTGCGAGGGGCCGAGCGGAGGCTCGGACGCGTCGCGTCCCAATCGCTCTTGCTGCATCTCGACATCGACTGCGCACGCGGTGAGGCACCGAGATAGAGGATCGGCGTTTGTCAACTTCGCCGGACCTGGTACCTATCCTCGGACGCCTGATCGGTGCACCAACGTCCGCTTTCATCTATCGTGGCGACGATCGATCGTCATGAACGACTGGTACCAATCCCACGCCGCACGATTCCGCTACTGGCGCACCTATTGGGACGGCCCGAGCATATACGTCAAACCCGTACGCAGCATGAAACGGTCGCTGACGTTGGAGAGGCCAAACGCGGGTTCAAGACGCACCGACCAGCCGGAGGAAATGAGATATGTGAAGACGGCACCAAGGTAGTGCTGTTGGGCGTTCCAGTCGAGGCCGAAGCGATCCTCGGTCCCCAGCGCTCCGGCCATCTCCACGCCGTAGCCCACGCGGCTCAGGGAGAGCGCCGGAGGATGAGCCATCCCGGCCATCCCTACCATCGACCCGCTCATCCACGACGGCTTGACAAACAGGCCCAACGCATACCCGTACGCGCTGCCATAGGGGGCTTGGAGCGCGGTCTCTCTGATGAGATTGAAGGTGGCGTTCAGGCGATCCCAGTCGTGATAGACGATCACCCGCTGTTCGAACGTGCGGGCCCGGGTATGGCGGGCGAGCGCCAGCGGCTCGGTCAGGTCTTCGCCGCCAAAACCGGAAACCTCCATCTTGTACAGAGCCGCCCCGTTGAGATCTTCGTATTCGCCGTACAGGGTCAGGTTCAGCCACCGGTCGTCGCGAAAGAGATGGAAATAGGCGCCGTAGCGCATGCCGCCGTAGGTGGCGGGCAGGCCGGCAATCTTCTGACCCTCGGCCATGACGCCCACCGTCAAGCGCGAGGTGAGGCCGTACTCGACCATGAGCATCCCGGTGTAGAAATCGTTGCCGTAGCGCGCCGATTGATAATCTTGCAGACTCATCAGCATCAAGGAGTGGCCTGCAAGCGGGTAATTGATCGCGGTGAAGTAGGGGTTCATGTTCATCTGCGCCTGCACCGGGCCCGGCAGCGCCGCCCACAGGACGCCGGCGAGGAGGAGTCCTTTGCAGTGCGAGGTCGTCATGATTTCACCGACTTGAACCTACGCTGTTGCGTTCCGCAGTTGCAGCGCGTGGTCGACCTCCACAGTTGCCGGGCGCATCGGGGGTCGTTGGCATGGTCACTGTCCTCTCGGGGACGGCGAAGTCCGGTACGTGCGTTCCTGACACCGATTTCGACAACCACGTCGGTGTCGCTCCTCGCCGTGTCGAACCCGTCGGTCGTGGCCGAACCGAACACGGCCAGCCGTCGCACGCGGCGGGGTCGTGCAATCGCGCGAAGCTGGTCTGCGTTCTCACCGATCAGGTTTGTCATCACGCCTGGTCTCGCCGGAAGCATATCACCACGGGGCGACTCGCAGCGGCCGACGCTCCATCAGGATCGGGATCGGTACGAGGTCCGGCGAAGTTGACGGAGTAGGAGTCGCCCGGCAGGTCGGCGGCAAGACCCCGAAGTGCCACGCACGCCGAGAGCCTTGGTCGGCCACCCGACCTGTGCCGCCCTGTCGCGCTCGGCCGTGAGACGCCGGCGAGCGGGGAGCTCAGCGGAGGTTTGAACGCGCCGCGTCCGGATGGCTCTTGCCGGACCTCGAGATCGGCTGCGCACGCGGTGAGGTACCGGGATGAAGGACCGGTGTTTGTCAACCTCGCCGGACCTGGCACCTATCACCTATCCCTTACGAAATCCAGGGCGGCCTGGTCTCGGGGTCAGATGTCGTCCGCTGATCCCTTAGGTGTAATCGTCCTCGCGCTCGAGGCTCGCCACAGACCGGCGCCGATAAGGCCGACAACACCGGCCAGGCCGATCAGCCACATCGCCACAGCCAGGGGCCACCATCTGGGGCGGAAGACGAGGTCCACCCGATGGGTCCCAGCCGGAACGGGGATGGCCATGACCGCGATGTCGCAAGGATAGACAGGTACGCGGACGCCGCCCACGGCCGCTCGCCAGCCCGGGTCCCACGCCTCGCTCACGACGACGATGCCGTCCTTCTCCATTGTCGCCTGAAGCACGATCCGGCTCGCCCCGGCACGGCGGTAGGTCACCCGGCCAGGTCCAATTGGGAGGAACGCGCCTGGAGGCGCCTCAATCAGCGCCGCCCGGTGAGGGTCCGGAGGCGATGTCCGAGCGACCGCAAGGGCCTCCCCGAGGTCCGAGGCTCGCACCATGCCATCCGGCGCGAACGCTCGCGGCAGGGCTCGGGTGTTGCGATAGAGGTAGCCGCCGGACGGTGGATGCGACACCAAGGAGAGGCGCTCCGCATCGAGAGGCAGAGCCGAGGCCACCGCCCGGACGCTCAGGATGTCGAGAACGACGGAGTCGTAGCAATCGAAGTTCGCGATCGGCCAGTGGATCGGGCCCGCTGGGAAGGGGCACGCAAGTCGCAGCAGCTCGGTGAGGCGACGCCGCCCGATCGCGTCGTAGCCGTTGATGTCGTCGAGTCCGTAGTACGAAGCGACGTTCGCGTACAAGCCCCAGTTCAGCACCAGGATCCGGCCATCCCCGGCCACCCGGCGGACTTCTTCGATGCGCGCCGTGCGGGGGTAGGCCTGTCCGATCGGGATCGCCGGGTTGAAGCCCCACCCGAAGAGAGCGAGGTCGCACAGGATGATGCCGATCGCGACCGGAGCGAAGCGCCGGCCCAACCGGGGAGCCAACAGCAGAGCGACGGCGGCCATGCCGGCGATGATCGACCACGGCAGTACATAGTCCCGAGCCAGCGTCGGCGCCAGAGAAGGGAACGACTCGACCAGCAGCTTCTCCTGGCCGGCAAGCCAGGAGTGGACCGTTCCGATGCGACCGGCCAGCTCAAGCAGTTTGATATAGCGGGGTGCGCCGGCCAGAAGCCAGATGCCGTGCGCGAGTCCCACCAACGCGAGCGCGGCGAGCGCCCAGCCCACAAGGACTCGGGACCTCCGCCGCGCCCCTTGCGTGACGACGTCGATCCCCCGGGCGGCCAAGAGCGCAAAGGCGAGCAACGCGACGAACACCGCCCGAGCCGGCGCCGCGACGTTGACGACCGGGAGCGCCCGGATGAGCCATGGGAACGGCGGGAGGCCGGCCGCAAAGGCCCACGCTGCGGCGCCCATGAGCGTGACCGCCACCCAGGTGCGGTGACGCCTCGAGCCGAGGATGCCCAGGACCACCAGCGCGAGCCCCAGCACCGAGACGTACGCTCCCGAATGCTCGCAGAAGTTCGTATACGAGCCGGCCAGATCAACCTCGCCCGCGACCGGTCTTCCGAAGAGGAAGGGGAATATGGACAACACGAACCAGTCGAGCCGTGTGGGCCAGATTCCCCACGTTTGCAGCCGCGCCGCCGCCAACGTTCCTTGCGAGAGCGCGTCGAGGAAAGGAAGCGTCTGTGGTGCCGTGAGAAGCGCCGTCAGAACGCCGATCGTGCCGACGGCGCCCGTAGCTCCTGCGACGCTCTGCAGCGACAGCCCACGTTCCTGGACACGGCGCACGACGATCCACGCCGCCACTGCCACCGCCGCAAAGAACGTCACCTCGGGATGGCCGCCGAACATCACGGCGGTGAGGGCGAGCGCCGTCGTCGCCAGGCGTCCTCCTCCGCCTCTGACCGCGAAGAGCTCGGCCGCCAGGAGCGCCCAGGGGAACCATACGGAGGACGCCACGTGGGGGTACATGAGCCAGATCAGCGTGAACCCGCCGACCTGGTAGATCGCGCCGGCGCCGACCGCGGCCCAGCGAGACGCTCCGAGACGCACCGCCAGCAGCCACGTTCCCAACCCCGCCACCCACAGGCGGAGCAGCATGACCCACACCGTCGCCCGCACGGGCTCCCTGGTGAGCAGATAGGGGAGCGAAAGCGGGTCGAAGACGCCCGACTGGTCGTTACCGAGCAGGGGCGAGCCGGCGAGCGCGTGCGGGTTCCAGAACGGGAGTCGCCCGCTGCGGAGCTCGTCGTCGGCGACGCGCCGCCACGGCACCATTTGCATGACGGTGTCGCCGATGAGCTGGTTCGACGGGCGGAAGTGCACTGGCATCGCCTGGTTGAGGAGATACGACCCGAGGCACATATCGGCGCTCGACAGTACCTTGCCCGGACGGAGCGCGGGCGCAAGCCAGACGACGGGCACCAGGGCCAGGATCAACAGCCCCAACGCGTGGGGCTTGTGGGTGTCAGCAGGGTGCATGTCCGTCTCGGGCTCCTCTGTCGGAACGGGTCACGCTGTCTTACCTCGTCAGCTTCCGATACGTGATCCGGTGCGGCCTGGTCGCTGCATCGGTACCAGGTATCACCATCTCACCATCCTCACCTCGTCAGCTTCCTATAGGTGATCCTGTGCGGCCTGGTGGCCGCGTCGCCGAGCTGCTGCTTG